>CAYVIE010000073.1:0-13882 GCA_964451355.1 uncultured Desulfobacteraceae bacterium | reverse complement strand
TACAAATCAATAAAGAGGCGGCCATGGATATTACATGTACTAACTGCCAGAAAAAGATAGTAATCCCTGATGAAAAGATTCCCGAGGGAAAAAACATCTCGTTGAGATGCCCTGCTTGTAAGGCCAAGCTTACCATACAAGCGCCTTCAGCCGAGAAATCCACGCAATCGCAGCCATCCTCCAGGGGAGCTTTCGATTTTGCCGAAGGTGATTACGATGCCAGTGAAAAGCCTTTTGATTTCCTCGAAGAAGAGGGGAAGACTGCAATGATTTGCGAAAATGATTCCTCCATAGCCGGCAAAATCAAACAGGTTCTGGAGATCATGGATTTTCATGTCACTATGCCAAAGGGTGTCCGTGAAGCCTTGAGAAAGATGAAATATCATCTATACGATTTGATAGTAGTTAATGAAACGTTTGATGGAAGCTCTCCCGATGCGAATGGGATTCTGATATACCTTGAACGTTTGAATATGGATCAGCGGAGAAATATATTTGTAGCCCTCATTAGCAAGAGGTATGCAACACTGGACAATATGGCGGCATTCGTAAGGAGCGTGAATATCACCATAAATCCCAAGGACATCGGGGCTGTTGACAAGATACTCAGCCGCGGGATAAATGAGAACGAGCTTTTTTATACGGTATTCAGGGAAAGCATGAAACGAACCGGAAGGATATGATATAAGTATGGATTATGGCGGCAAGAAAGATCCAGGGTTGAAATCCGAATATACCTGCAATGACTACCGTGCGGAAATGATTCTTGTTTCGCTTCACAAACGCCTTGCTGAACCCGGCTTGGATCCTGACGAGGCCCGGGAGATAAAAAGGCAGATAAAAGAGCTGAGCTTGAAAATGGGGCTGGACTAGTTTTTGTGTTGCCGAATCAAACTGAAAGAATATTTTAACGTGAAAAAACACCTCCGAGGCCGGGGAGAAAGGCAGCCTTATTTTCATGCCCGGGAGTGATCGCCGCTAATCATAAAACTTTATGAATCCGCCATGTTTTGCCCGATAAGGCAAAGACCGTCCAGAACCAGGTCAGGCTCCACGTAGTCGATTTGCGTGCAAATATTCTCCATAACGGATGCAAGTCCTCCTGTCGCGATAACCGTTGGAGCAGGATCGCCCATTTCCTTTTTCAGCCTTTGCACAAGACCATCCACAAGCCCGGCATATCCAAAGAGGATACCTGCTTTCATGCTTTCCTGGGTATCCTTTCCAAGTGAATATTCCGGCGGTGAGTTCAGCTCGACTCTGGGCAGTTTAGATGCTTTGCTGTAGAGTGCTTCAGCCGCGATGCCGATTCCTGGGGAAATCGCTCCACCAAGGTATTCTCCTTTATGGGAAATACAGTCAAAAGTCGTGGCGGTCCCGAAATCGATAATGACAAGACTTGTTTTGTAGCGGGCATAGCCTGCATATGCGTTTACCAGTCGGTCTGCGCCCACCTCGTATGGGTTTCTGTACATTATGGGAACATTGATTATATCAGGCGAAATCCACAATGGATCAGGAAGAGCAAGCGATTTACAAAGATGGTACCAGGCATTTGCCGCTGTCGGCACTACGCATGAGATTATGACCTGCCTGATCTTGTCTGTTTCAATCCCCTTGGCGCTGAAAAAGAAGTGCAAAAGAGCTGAAAGTTCATCAGCGGTTCGTGCCGGGTCGGTGTGAATCCTCCATGTCCCAAGGAATGATTCACCGCCGTGGACACCAAGTACGGTATGGGTATTTCCTATATCGATTGCAAACCGCATCATGAACTCCTGCCAGCGGATTGTATCGCGCTTACCATCGTAAGGGTTGCGATGGTTTCTGCCACATCATGTACCCTGACAATATCTGCACCATATAGGGCTGACAAGGCGATTACCGCCTGGGTGCCGCATGCCACCAGCTGATGATCCGGATCTGGCTCGGTGCCGAGAACTTCCGCGATTTTTTTCCGTATAAACATTTTTCGTGAAGGGCCTATGAGCACAGGAGCCCCTATGGATTTGAAAAATGAAAGATTGCGGATCAGGCATAGATTATGCTCCACAGTCTTTCCAAAGCCGATACCGGGATCGATTATAATTCTTTCCCTGGGGATTCCTGATTCAGATGCGTGTTTCACAGACCCTTCAAGGAAGTCATGAACCTCAGCTACAACATCTTCATAAGTGGGATCGATTTGCATGGTTTTAGGTTCACCAAGCATGTGCATGCAAATAACCAGAACGCCTGTCCGGGCCGCAAGAGGGGCCATTTCGGGATCAGCCCTTAATGCACTGACATCATTGATTATGCTTGCACCGGCATCAATAGCCCTCCTTGCGACAGAAGCCTTCATTGTATCAATGGATACTGGTACAGGTATCCTTGGGGCTATCTCCTCTATGACTGGAATCACCCGGCGTATTTCTTCTTCTTCCGGCACCGGGTCTGAAAACGGCCTGGTGGATTCGCCTCCCACATCGATGATATCGGCGCCTTGCTCCACCATGGCCTCTGCCTGCCGTATGGCGGTCTCCTTCTTATAGAATTTGCCCCCGTCTGAGAATGAATCGGGTGTGACATTCAAGATGCCCATGACCCTGGGGCAATCATCAAACCGTAATCTGTGGTTCAGCCAGCGGATTTCATGATTCATTATGCTTCCCCGGTCGCTCCGTCATTCTTTTCAGTTTCTGCCTCAGGTCTCATTTTCGCTATGAGTTCATCGAGTTCCTTACCCATTACTGTCTCTTTTTCAAGGAGCAGTTCGGCAAGTTTTTCAAGAATATCCATATTTTCGGACAGGACCTTTTTGGCCCTGAGGTATGCACCCGTTACTATGCTCTGTACCTCGGCATCGATTTTACGGGCCGTTTCCTCGGAGTAATCCCTCTGTTGGGCGATTTCTCTTCCCAGGAATATGTGTTCCTCATGCTGGCCATAGGCAAGGGGGCCGAGCTTTTCGCTCATGCCCCAGACTCTTACCATTTTTTGAGCCAGTTCGGTCGCCTTCTTTATATCGTTTGCTGCGCCTGTGCTGATATGGTTAAGAACTATCTCCTCTGCTGCCCTTCCCCCCATGGCTACCGCAAGCTGGCTTAAGAGTTGCTCTTTGAACATGAAGTCGCGTTCCTCGGGCAAGAACCAGGTGACCCCGGCAGCCCTTCCACGAGGTATTATGGTTATCTTGTTTATCGTGTCTGTATGGGGCAGGAACCTGGCCACAAGGGCATGGCCCGCCTCGTGAAATGCTGTTGTCTTTTTGTCCTCTTCGCTCATTACCTTGGATTTACGCTCCACACCCATGAATATTTTGTCCTTGGCAGCCTCGAAGTCATCCATCTCCACCTGCTCTTTTCCCTTTTTCGCCGCTATCAGAGCCGCTTCGTTGATCATGTTTTCAAGATCAGCCCCGGAAAACCCTGGTGTCCCCTTTGCAAGGATTTCAGGATCAACATCATCCGCTGCGGGTACCCTTTTCAGATGAACCTTGATAATTTCTATCCTGCCTCTGATATCCGGCAGCGGGATCACAACCTGCCGGTCGAAACGCCCGGGCCTGAGCAGGGCCGGATCGAGCACGTCCGGGCGGTTGGTGGAAGCGATAAGGATCACGCCCTCGTTGGGTTCAAAGCCGTCCATCTCCACCAGGAGCTGATTAAGGGTCTGCTCCCTTTCATCGTGGCCCCCTCCAAGTCCGGCGCCCCTCTGGCGGCCGACAGCGTCGATTTCATCAATGAAAATAATGCATGGAGCATTCTTTTTTCCCTGAACAAAGAGATCGCGGACCCTCGAAGCTCCAACTCCCACAAACATCTCCACGAAATCCGAACCGCTTATTGAGAAAAACGGCACTCCCGCTTCACCGGCAATCGCCCGTGCAAGCAAGGTTTTTCCCGTTCCAGGTGAGCCAACCATGAGGACGCCTTTGGGGATCCTGG
This sequence comes from uncultured Desulfobacteraceae bacterium, assembly GCA_964451355.1. Taxonomy (GTDB): domain Bacteria; phylum Desulfobacterota; class Desulfobacteria; order Desulfobacterales; family Desulfosalsimonadaceae; genus CAYVIE01. Next base: position 9,956 of record CAYVIE010000073.1, on the reverse strand, counting down.
CGCCTAACCTGGTATAACGCTGGGGGTTTTTCAGGAAGTCTACAAGTTCGGCTACTTCTTCCTTGGCCTCGTCTATGCCCGCCACGTCCTTGAACGTTACCCTTGGAGCCTGGTCGGACATAAGGCGCGCCCCGCTTTTTCCAAAGGAAAGGGCCTTACCGCCACCGGTTTGCATCTGGCGCATAAGGAAAATCCAGATCCCGATGAGCAGGATCATGGGAAACCACGATGCCAGCACAGTTACATACCAGGGTGGCTCTTCTTCTGGTTTTACGCGTATTTTGACACCCTTGGCCCTAAGCATGGCGATCATCTGGTCGTCTTTGGGGTAATATACTCGGTATCTGACACCGTTCACGTCAGTAGCATCCAGAGATTCTTTTTCGACAATAACTTCTGTGACGCGCTCGTTTTCCACCATATTGATAAAATCCGAGTAGGCCAGCTCCTTTGTCTGCTGTGCCGGCATGGTGAAAATCTGGTAAAGGATTAATATAATTAATGCAATGACAAACCAAAGTGCCAGGTTTTTACTCATGTTGTTCAAAACTAGTCCCTCCAATCAGTTTCCCCGGACAGGCAGGGATGTAGCGGATCTCGAGGATCCTTTTCGTATCTTTCTGTATTTTTACCCGGTTATCGATACGGAATCCTGCTATCCATACAATATGTTTGGAATCAGAAACAATCGGCACCCTTTTGCGCAGGCGGTGTGCCACTTTGTTGTTTATGAAAAAATCTTTTAATTTTTGTGTTCCGGTCATGCCCAGGGGGCAGAACCTGTCTGCCGGCCTGTAATTCCTTACAACAAGAGGAAATGACAACGCATCCAGATCGAGCCGTGCGGTTTGCAAATCTATAGATTTATAAGACTTAACAGGCGGTTTTCTGGTTTTGAATACAAGCCTGTCGCCTGTTTCGCCAATATATAGCTCATAAGAATTAACTTCATTTTCAAATACCATATATTCATATTTCAAGGAATTCAACCCGCTCAGCAGTCCCTCTCCCCGATGTTTCCGTATTTTTAGCCGTTGAACATGGAGATATCCTGATTCTCTTGATACGGTTATTCCGCCAGGTAGGTTCAATTCCTTGAATCCGCCCGATCCTGAAACAAGGCTGCCAATAGATTCAACGTGGGCAAGGCCGATATTCTTTTGATCCGGGCAGACTCCAAGCAAAGCCTGGCGGATTACACGTCTCAAGGCAGCAGTCTCGAGATCTTTCAAGAAGCGTATATCAAGGACGACCCTTCCTTTGCTCCGCCCGACAACAGCTTTATCAAAGAGCCTTTGCGCCAGTTTGCAAAGCCATTCTTCCTCGTCTGACGCCAGGCGGCGGAATCTTTCAATGGCAGAGATTACCTCTGGATTGAATTCTCGCATGAGTGGAATCAAATCGTGTCGGATTCTGTTCCTGGTGTAAATACGTTTTTTGTTGCTTTCATCTTCCACATACTCCCAGCCCACCATTTCAAGGTGATGGAGAATATCGGCTTTCCTGCATTCGATAAGCGGGCGGATCACCTTGTCTCTTACAGGTGGAATTCCGCAGATTCCCCCAGGACCTGTTCCGCGGATCAGCCGGAACATCACCTGTTCAACATTGTCCTCCACATGATGACCGGTCGCTATTCTGGAAAAGCCATGAAGATCCGCTATTTCGTTAAAAAAGGAATACCGGGCCTCCCTGGCGGTTTCCTGTATGCCCATTCCTTTTTTACGGTCGATTCTTCCCAGGTGCAATCGTTTATAATAAAAAGGAATATTTAGTTGCCGGGCTGCCTGGGCAACGAAATCAGCATCCAGATCGGCAGACTTCCTGAGTCCATGATGCACATGGGCGATTCCCAGGCGGAAATCGAATTCGCCTGCCAAAAGGAGCAGGACCGAAAGAAGAGCCATGGAATCGGGCCCGCCGGATACACATACGAGGATCGCCTCTCCCCTTGCAGCCATGTTATAGCTGGCAATAGTGTTCCTTGCGGTTTGCAGGCACCTGGTGGAAATGTTTTTGTTTAAGGGAAACCTTTTTATCATCTTTTTTATTCGATCGATCATAACCCGGAATTCATGACAAAAATGGCGTATTATCATTAGGGACTTACGGCAAAGCGAGCAATAAATCCGCCCTTCGGGGAGTTTTTTCTTCCAACGCCATTTTGCTTTGTAGGCAACCAGCCGATATAGTTTGCGGTTATCGACCGGTTGCCGCCGCCCATCTGGTGCGCCTACGAACGCTCACGGATTCAGGATAACTATAACGCGGTAAAATTTCTCAATATAATTCTTGGTTGTTATATGTGGTAGGTTTTGCTCTGTCTTGTTGATTTGTGGCACATTCTTACTATAACAATTCCTGCTTAATCTGTCACCCGCAGGTGGAGGCTTTTGTCAACTCTTATCATGTAATGATGATCTCGTAAATTTTCATGATTAGCAGCAATCACCCCCGGGCATGAAAAGAGGTCTGTCCCTCTCCCCGGTCCCGGAGGTGTTTTCACGGTAAAGCGAAAAACGCTTTTTTACGAGACGGGGGAGGGTTTCCCATCCCCCCCCACCCCTGGCCGGGACTAAACCGCACTCGGCCGGATGATGGATTTTTTACAAGTCCATTATGTAATGCGATCGGGAAATGATCACAAGGGGTGGAACATAATATTTTATATATGTTAGTTTAATAAGCATTATAAGCATATATGTTTATACGGAACTCTCGGCCTGGTCAGGTATTTATCTAACCTGTTTTTGCTTGCATAATAGTGTGGATATGACAGATATAAGTATCTGATCCAAGGCATAGTCCCGGTGTTTATTGCAGACAGCCCAAACCATGCTTCCAGGAGAGTTTTTCCATGAGAAAAGATGCTTTCGTGTTTCGAACCGCCCTTTTAACAGTCGTTTGTCTTCTTGTCTCAACAAGTGCATATGCAAAATGGTGGATATTCGGTTCATCAGACGAGGCCGTGGAGTTAACATCCCTGTATCTGTCTTCCATCGCTTTTGATGAAACAGGAGAAAGCCTGGTCCTGTTTCCTGAAAACCTTGTTTCAGGCAATGCCAGGATAAGCGGAAAGGCGAAGTCCTCAAAGGGAAGGATAGCATCTGTGGAGATAAGCATAGATGGTAAAAAGACCTGGCAGGAAGCCAGGCTGTCAGATGATGGAACTTTTGAATTCTTTTTTAAACCCGAAAAAGACAAGACCTACGATATATATGTCAGGGCGACAGACACCCTTGCCCGCACCAATGATGTTGATGCGACCCACAAGGTTGTGACTCTTTCAGACAAACCCGTCGGAGCCATGGTTGTAAAAGTGCTGTCTGAAATGGCTGATGCTTATTCAAATAAGGACGGGAATCTTTTCATGTCCCATGTGGCTGAGTCGTTCACAGGGGATCCGGGACTGCTCGATTTTGCTCTCAGGAAGGATTTTTCCTCGTTTTCGGATATAAAAATAACCTTGACACCTTCAGGTATAGTGGGTTCAGGATCCCATGTCCAGGCAGTGGTCAATTACTCCAGGACAGTGATTCCAGCGCGATCAGGCATCCCTTTGTCTGATAGAGGCATGACCCGTTTTGTTTTCGAGCTTTCATCAGGGGAGCCGAAGCTATACAGCATGTCAAACCCTATGATTTTCGGGATAAGTGATGCGGAGAATCTTTCAGATGGGGACGCCCTGGTGCCCCAGCCCGGACCAATTCTCGTGCTAAGGCCCGATGGCACGGCTGACCTGCTTCCTCCGGATCAGGCTCTTGCCGTGCTTTCAGGGGATGAGGATTCGGCTCCGGCCGCAGGTTCGAGCGGCCCCGATGGCATACCTGCACCAGAAGGGCTTTCTGTGTCAGGTATGTTGCATCACATGGTGGAGTTAGAATTCCGTTCCTCCCTTGAAGATGTCCCCGGTGCCCGTGATCGTTACGAGGTGGTTGTGGAGGAAAGCATATCAGAAAACGGACCTTGGGATGAGGTCGCATCTGTCCCCTTTGATACATTTGTCAGGGTCACAACGGACCGGATAGCCCAGGAGGCACGGCTCCTGTATTATCGTGTCAGAATACGGGATGTGGAAAAGATGGAGCTAAGCCCGCCGAGTAATGTTGTGGTGTGGGACAATCGGTGAGATTTGAAGTCATGATCTCGTGAGTATTGCAGGTGTTGTTTTGATTTTCGCAAATCTATATGTCACGCATGCTTTATAGCATGGATATACTTTCGGCAACGGAGAAAAAATGAGATGTATCCGGAAAGCGGTGTTCCTTTTTGCCGCTGTTTTATTGACCCTGCATTTGTCTGATAACTTGTCCGCCGGAGCAGAGGCCGAAAACCGATTTTTGGACAACCTGGCAATGAGCGGTATCCCGGCGGTATACAATGAATTGCTCTCTTCCGCTGTCCAAAGTGCTGACAAGGCTCTGTCCGAGGGCGTTGTCAAGCACTCCAATGATATCGCCAATCTTGCAAACCAGAAAGTATGGCGTGACAAGATTTCGCGGGTTTCCCAAGCCATAGGACGACTAACCGCTGTATTGGATGCCGGAGGTAAGGTTTATGCCGGGCAATACGACGATGCGGCAGTATCAGCCGCTCTTACAGGTTTTTCCGAGCTTGCCGGAACAGAGTCAGGAAAAGCACTGTTATCCGCTTACGGCATAACTCCGCCCATGGTATCTGCTGTCGTCGTGTCAGTACAGGTATGGTGGGAATCCCGTAAGGCGTTGGCCAAAGAGGTATCCGGCCGGATGATCCAAAGCCTGTACGGGGCTGTTGAGCAGATGACCAGGAGTTCCGGCCGCAAGCTCGGCAAGGGGGATCCCTATCCGGTAACACCCGAAAATGTTGAAAAAGTCTGGAAAAGGATACTTTATGACCCTTCCTTCAGGGATCTCTTTTTTGCGTATATGAGCGACGTTCTGGAAAGGACTCCCCCCTCCCCCGGCGTTCTCGACTCACTGGCGGTTTATGGAAAATCTCTTTTCAGCGGCAACGCAAAAGATGCGATGGAGGATCTTGCCAGGGATAAATTACGAAAAGACGCTGTTTTGTTGAAGAGCCATGTCGCAGGACTCATCTCCATGTTGAACAGGGCTGCAAAAGTGAGGGAGCAAAGGATTGTTGCCAGGAGGAAGATACAGCAGTTAAAGTCCCGCCTGGAGAAGGCGGGCAGTATCGATGATGTATTAAAGAAGGTGCAAAATGCGATTCAGATGAGCGGTGTTGTTGATTCTTTTATCAGATCAGCCCCGGCGCAAATAAATGAGGCAAGAAAGGCCGGGGATTTTCAGACCTTGATGTCGGTGCGTTCAAGATGCGTGGATTACGTGAAAAATGTTGTTGCCTGGCTTCCGGAGGGACGGTTGAGATCCGGGCTCCTGTCCGGATTGAAGAAGGTATATTCGGATTCCGGCAATGCGCTGTCATCTATAAAGGCTGAATTGGCCGAGTCGATAGAGAAAAGCCCGGTTGCTCCTTCTGAGGAAGAGGAAACAGGGCCTGGGGAACCAGGCCCTGCAGAATATGCGAAACAATATTACGATTCTCATTTCAGGCCGTTGCTTGTCCCTTTCGACTGGGGAGGGACGGATCCTTCAGTGGTTTTATCTCTCTTCAGGACCTCTGTTGAAAACGGCGAATTTGCTCCTTTTTGCCATGCTGCGGGAAAGGAGCCGAGAGCGGATTGGATTATATCATCATGGCAGAACGAGGATTACACGGCCGCGGCCAGCGGCAGCCCCGGTTCCTCCGTCTTTTTGTCATCCATTGATGAGTACCGAAAGACCCTCCATGAAAAGATTTCTGGAGAGCCTGTCCCAGCAGATATCACATCGTTAAAGAGCCAGCTTGAAAGCGAGGGGCAAAGGATTTCAAGACGTTACAAGCAGGGTGAAGATATCTACTGGGGCCGCAACCCTGAGCCCCCACCGGGAGAAACCCGGCAACAGGCACAGGCACGAATGGATCGTGGCATGGCGATAATGAATGAAGCCCGGGCTATGGGTCAGGCCCTTGAGCCTTTGCGCCAGCGGTTGGCCGCCATGGAGGCAGGCTGGAGCCAGGCGGTTGACAGGGCGCATAAAACCGCAGATTTCCTTGCCAAAAAAGCAAAGGCGGATCACGATGATATCCTTTTTACAATGAAGACTGAAGCTTCAGTATTCTCAGCCCGTGCTGAGCGCGCATCTGTTTCCCGTAAAAGGATACTTGCAATGGTTTCAGCCCTGGAGCTTCCTCCTGAAAGATGGTCGGGCCCGGAAGATCTTTTACCCGGGATAAAAAAATTTGAGAAGATGATCGCTTCTCCTCGCTGGCAGGGCATTCCAGCTATTAAACGGCCAGGTGAAGCAAATCTTGCCCGGGGCCTGATCAACAAATTGCAGGACCTTGCCGAAAAGGCCCAAAAAGAGGCCGGAGAAATAGAAAAGGCATATGCCGCCACTGCTGGTATGGCAGAAGGGTTAGCTCTGGCCTACGAGGATGGAGCAGCGGCATATGCCGGGATACTGGAGCAGGAAGCGAAATCCATTGAGGAGATCAGGCGTTTTGTTGATCCGGAATTCCTTGTAGGAGATATATATGCGCAAAGATGCGCACAGGCTGACAAGGCTGTGAAAGTGTTTCATGGTATAGCCAAAAAGATTCGAGAGCAGGGCATGCAGGTGGTTTCAAACATAGAGTCGGACGTCATAGGATTGAAACGCGCTGCAGCAGGGATCAGGGAAATGATAAGAAACGCCAGGGAGGCCGAGCTCATTCTGGAACAGGGCATGGCTGGCGCCGGAGGAAAGATTCTCCCTCTGGCGCCGGCGCCCTCAGGCTGGCTTGTGACAACAAAACCTTATCTTCACTACCTCATGGCAGGGGAACTGAATCAACGTATTGCATCTATCAAAAAACCGTGGCTGGCAAGCGGCGCACAGAAGCTTGCAAAAACGCATTTCCAGTGGTTTGCAGAAGAGATGGATTCCTATTTTGATGGGCTTGAGAAGATAACGCCATATCCTGAAGAGAATTTCCTCCTGGGTGATAGTTCTTCAGGATATTCTTTGAGTCCGGTTACACAAAGCGGTTTGAATGATCTGAAACAGGCCTTAAAAAAAGCTGTTCCCGGGACTCCGGAGTTCATGGATAAACTCCGGGGAGCAAGAATACCATTGATGGTGAAATGGGATGCAGGAAAAGCAAAGGTTTACTATTCGGGTTTTCCAAAAAAAGGATGCAGGCTTGCAGATGAATACGTAGCGTTCCATCATGAACTCGAGGAACTTTTGAAAAGGCATTTTGCAGAGGTAAAGAAAAGGGATGAAGAGGAGAATTCCCGTCACCTGGAGGAATGCCGCAGGAAACTTGCTGAAATATTGCCGATCATCGAGGCAAGAATCAATAAATGGAAAGAGCGTATAAAACAAACTGAAGAGAAAAAAAAGGAGAATACAATTGCCGCAAAGAAGGAATCTCTCGACAGGCTGGCTGAGATGCATAGCGAGGCATTCAAGGAGCCCTACCCCGGATTCGTGACTTGTTGCAATCTGATTTTTACGATGAACCCGGCTGATCCGGACTATGCTTCAGCAAAAAAAATGATTGAGTCTATCCAGGTTCTTTCCTCGTTGTCCTCGGATCTGGAGGCAAGACTTTCCGCGGAGATAGAAAAGGCAAAGAGTCTTGATATGCCTGAGGAAAAGATCCGCCGCTTTTACGAAACCTTTGCCGCCGCATACGAGTCCAGGGATGTGGCAAAGGTAATGAACCTGATAGATGATGATTGGGAAGCAGCTGACGGCACATCCGCTCTTGATCTTTCCGATCATCTTGAGAGGGTTTTTTCGCTTTTTGATGAGGTAAAGTTCAAGGTCAATCTCCTTTCCATTACCGGCAAGGGGGGCGGACTATACGAGGTAACATATGATGCAGACATAAAGGGCAGGATATTTTCAAGACGGATATTGCACGAGGAAAGATCAAGGGTCACAGAAGAAGTGTTTATAGGACCTGCCGGGGTGAAGCTTGTAAATACAATACGGGGCCAATACTGGTATATACAGTGAAACCGGCCTGGATGCCTGTGATTACATCAGGATGAAACTATTCAAGTTTTAAAAGGCGATGAAAGGAGTGGATATGCAAAAAAAAAGAAAAATTTTATTTGGAGCCGGACAGACCTTTGTTTTTTGTTTTTTGATAGTTGTCCTTTTGTTTTCCGCGCAGAATCTGAAAGCTGCACAGGAAGACGTAAACGAGTTTCATCTTACCAATGATTTTTCTTTCACATACAATAGTGTGACAGGCCCGGGTCAAGACAACTCTTCTCTGACCGAGGGTGGCAGTTATCTTGAAACAATTATGCTTTATGGTAACGGCAGAGCGGGAGAGATCACTTATGATTATAGTCTTGGCGGCAAGGGAACCGATGACAGGAATAATGATATAAAAGTATGGAGTTTGACTAACGCGTATATGAAGGCCAAGGCCGGTAATAGTGCAGTGACCATAGGTGATACTTTTGAATCGTTTTCCCAGTATACCCTGACAACCGCTGTAAAAGGGGGTTCCTTCAGGTTTAGCGGCAGTGATTTCGCATGGATGCCGAAGCTCACCCTTGTATACGGCCTTGCATATCCCCGCTGGGACAGCATATGGGCAGGCGCAGACCTTGCTGTTATGAAGCGAAGTGTTTACGGGGGTAGAATAGCTTTTTCGCCATTTCAGAATTTTGAGACCGGGCTGAATTTTGTTGGGTCAGAGGACGCAGATCCAGCAAACAGTTTTGATACCATGTATGAAAACAACCACGCATATTCCATGGATTTTTCCTACAAACCTATTCCCGGCCTGACGCTTTCAGGTGAAGCTGCGGCAAATGATGTGGATGTGAAAAAAGCAGACGATCCGGCAAGTAAGATGAATATGGATGGTTATGCTATGAAATTCAAGGCGGTAGGAGACAAGGATCCCAGCCGTGTGGTACTGGAATACGAAAAAGTCTCAGACGAATATCAAAATCCCCTTGCATCTGTTACTCCGGACAGGGAAAAGGTAAAGATATCATGGCGTTATAAGTTTGACAGGAATGTTTCAGTAACGACTAAGCTACTATGGTTCCAGGATAATCTCGACAAGGATGGTCCGGAAAGACAGACCGACACCTATAAACCCGAGATAAAAATCTCTTGGAAGCGTCCGTTGGGCCGCAGAACCGCAAGGCTGAGGCTGTCTTACCAGAAGAAGATAGCAAAACAGGCGAGCAGGAAGATAAGGGATGACGATATAATCTTGCTGACATATACGGACCGCTTTGGCCCTGTCTCGGCAGATACCTCCATAGGATACAACCTATACGAAGCGAATGGAACATATGGGCAGGATGATGCCGAGTTCATTTTCAATAGCTCTCTCAGGAGCCGTTTTACTGCCGGGATCTTTGTGCTCAAGCCTGAGATAAATATAGGCGTCCGGACCCTTGATGATGATCTGGCAGCAAGTGATGATCATTTTTATGAGTGCGCCGCTGGCATGGGAATAGATATCCCTGACGCAGGAATAACATCCCGCATTAGGGCTGGTAAGAACCGATTGAGAAAGGATACTGGAGACAATTCATCCAAGTCCTTTGCTTCTGCAAGCATTTACTGGCGGCCAGAGTTTCTTTCCTCCCTTGAATCGGGAATGCTCTTTATAAACGGCAGGTTGAATGATTTCGAATTTTCAACGGCATCTGAAAATTTTCGTGAAAAGAGCATAACTGCCGGTGTCTCGATCCAGTTCTAATCAGGTTAAACGTATTTCTCTTAGCTGGCGGGATATGTTGAAGTTTGTTCAGAAGAAAATAAATTCCATTGGGTTAAGGAATTTCAAAGGAATAACAGGAGGAAAAATATGAATACTGTAAAACGGCTCGTGATGAGTGCGTTTTTGATACTTGTCGTTACCTCCCAGGCTGATGCCAGGTGGTG
>CAYVIE010000072.1:0-13915 GCA_964451355.1 uncultured Desulfobacteraceae bacterium | reverse complement strand
TGGGCTAGAATTGAAATAGCTTTTCCTTTTGAATGTTTTTTTGTTAGTTTATTTATATAAGCTTTGGCAGCAGGGTTATTTCTTAAAAAGATTACGGCAGCCTCAGAAAAAGCCCACTTCAAGTGTGGATTCCCGATTTTAGCGCCGGAGGTTCCGTAAGATTTACCTGCGGATTGGGCCTGGCATTTGATCAGGCGTGCATATGATGCGAATTTTTGAACCGTGGGGAAACGGTTTATGTCATGAATTTCGTATAGAATAACTAAAGCAATGATGTCTCCAATTCCCGGAACGGATTTCAAAAGCATAAAGCTTTCGTAGTCATGAATTTTTGCATGCTTCTTGATGTAGGCTTCAACAGCTAAAAGTTGTTGATCATAGAACTCTATCAGTTGGATATCCAGGTCTATGCTTTTTTGTACACTAGGATCGGTGAATCTATTTTTTAGCAGATCCCGGTTGCTTTTATACCGGAGATTTTTGCCGATATCAGGGTAATTATACTGGGTATTGGTATTGCGAATATGCGCAAGTAGTTCGGCCCGTTTCCGCATCAGATGCATTCTGCGTCGCAGCAGGTCGCGAGTAGACCTCATTTCTTTGGGATAAACATATGACACGGGGAAATTACCTCCTTTTACAAGGCTTGCTATTTTGTAGGAATCTATCTTGTCGTTTTTTGCTTTACCACCATGAATGGCTTTCATGTAAAGGGCATGCCCGAGTATGAAAGTTAAACCCATATCAGCACAGAAATCAGATACCCAGTACCATGAGAACATACATTCAACAGCTATAACAATATCATCCAAATATGGGGAGATGGCATCTTTGAGGGCATTTTTGTTGGATTTAACGTTTTGATGGTAAACGACCTTTCCACCAGTGTCGATAATGCAGATGTACATGGTTTTGGCATGCAGATCAATCCCGCAATAGTATCTATGTTGTTTAGTGTAGAATCTCATTGAGCCTTCTCCTTTTTGAGGTGTTAGCAGTTTTATAATAGCTGCCCAAGGGCCACAGCATAACGTTATGCTGTTTTGGGGAAAGGCTCAATTAATATCAAATCATCATTGTATTGGTTTTTACACCGCCAGGCTTCATAAAACCAGTAAGTTCAGACGTTCGCTGGACGCTGTGCGTCCAGCGAACGAGGCTGCGGACAGGCATCTGCTTGTTTGGAGACGCACTATGCGCACCATCTCTTTATATGGGGCCCTTTTGGGAGAAGGACGTTTCCTGCGGCGATCAAACAAACCGCTGTCCATTCTTTAGATAACGTAATTTCCATCGCCTCATCGTACGATCGCTCACGCCGATTATCTGAGCCGCCTTGATTCAGGTGATCTTCTCCACTCATTGCACGTACAATAATCTCTTGAACCTTCATTGCCCGCCTCATTCCGGTATCGGAATACAGTGCCATGGACACACCTCTTTATCAGGGTTGCCAATTCATATCCCATACCTGTTAAAGCGGACATTTAACGTGCTTATAACATCATGAAAATTCACGATTGGATAAAAAGTTAAACGCAAGTGACACAATTGCGAAAAAACCGATAATAACGGCGCCGATATCATGCAGGGCAAACAGAATCTGCCTGATGCTTGCCGTATCGCTTACCCACAGGATGATCCCGGATGCAGCCATGAATACCACACAGCAGACACCTGTCCAGAATAGGACTCCCGGTTTTTTATCTTTAGATTTCACAATGAGCCAGAGAGTTGCCAAAACAAGTCCTGCTCCAGCCCATCGATGAATGTTTTCCAGCACGCCGATGATATTGCTGGGAAGCATTGATTCAAAAATGATAATAATCGCCGGTCCTAAGACGGCAACTCCCATGATGCCGATCATCAACCGGTGCCCCGGGGAAGCCGGAAAGGGTTTATTGTCCGGCTGTCTTATCACCCAGTCCCCGCATACAAGCATGATGAGCAGCATGAAAAGGCCGGCCAGGATACCGTAAAAAAGTACCGGCTTTAAGACCTCTTGCCGTAGTCCGCCTGCGAATACGGCCATGGATGAAAAACCGAGAAGTTTTGCATTCGGCTCATAGGAAGCCCTGGCATTTTCATCAAACGGCCTTGTCATTACAGGGAGTGTAAAAAAAGGCGAATTAAAGGCGTGGCAATCCGTGCAGCCATTGGCGCCCAGGGCGTTTTTCGCCGGGCAGATATCATGGGAGTATTTGAACACCGATCCGTAGGGGGAGTATTCATAAGGTTTTTTGGGAATGCTTGTCCAGACGTTTCCGTCTGATGTATAGCGGTCGCCGTCCACGAATACGACTTGGCGGCCATTTAAGGTTTCCCCCTTTTTCTTCAGCATTGCAGTGACAGATGCCACAAGCGCCCGAATCTCTTCCGGCCGGTTGACCTCGAGAAAGCCGTCTTGGTTATCGTCCTTGATTTCCGAAAGAAGCGGATAGTTTTTATCCGGAGAAACCATGTGTGTCTTCCACATCATGAAGATATCCTTCATGTAGGGCATGTCGATCCCGGATTTTCCCTCGGTCTTTATGCCGGCCCACAGGGTATAGACCCGGTTCAAGGGATAAATTTTCCCCTTATATATCCCGCGTACCGGACGGTACTGGGTAAGCGGCTGAAGCCCTTCAGGATAGCCCAGGGCAAACCCGTAGTAGTTCCACGGCTTCATGTCTGGCCCGTAAAATGACCATATCCGCTTGGGCGGCGGAGAAATCCGGGGGCTTGTGTTGAACACGGACGCATCCTGCACCAGGGCGGCTTTTACCTGGTGCCACGGCATGTGGCAGGTCTGGCAGGCAATGTGCTCAAAATGGGCAGGTGGAACCCCCTTGTGTTTGGGGATAGGCGCGTTTAAAATACCTTTTAAATGACAGTCCTCGCAGGTACGCATAGTATTGTCCAGGTCATCCCGGACAAAATCACCCGGATCGTCCCCTTTGCCGATTTGGTGCTCTTCCCTGCCGTATATCCGTGAATCCGTGGCGCTCCGGCCGGTTACGTGGCAGTCCACGCACAAAAGACCTGCGCGCATATGTACATCGGTCCGTTTTGAAAACGATTGGCCCCGCTTTTTCCATCCCGGCTCATGGTGGCAGAACAGGCAGTTTTCATTGAGCGGCTTTTTAATCACCGGAAGGGTTACCTTGCCGTCGGGGCCGAACCGGGAAAGATCGTAGATCACGATCGGGGTCTCGCCCCTTGCCACGTTTCCGGAAATCCAGGCAAAGCCGGCCCCGGCGGTCGCCGCCCACCTGAAATTCAAGGCCCTGATCTGCTTTTTACGCAAATCATTGTCATAATCCTTTAAGTGGCACATCAGGCAATCAGCCTCCAGCACGCCGCTTTTTGCCCAGTTAGCCTTAAAGTAGTCGCCGTCCAGACCGTTTGTCCCGCCCGGTGTGATATTATTCGCCGGGTCCTTGGCAAACAGGTCATACCGGTTGCCGTTCCGGTCATATTCGAGGCTGCCTCCACCCGGATGGCAGACCGCGCACATTTTTGCAAAGGTATATGAAGTAAAATCAATCTGAAGGGGAGATGTGTTATGCTTTTCCGCCAACTGCGGAAAGATCGGCCCCGGACTTCACCACCGGCCCCCGTATTGGCCGGGGCTGGTGCTCCAGGGATATAGGGCCGCGTACTCGGCGGTCATCTTTTCACCCTTTCCCTGTTGAAAATGAAATCCTTTTGTTATCTTGTCGTAATCGTGACATTTGCCGCAGGTCTGTTTCGGGCTGTAAGGCACATCCATATTGATTCCGGCAACCGGGTTGATGACGTCGCCGTTTTCGTCACGCAGAAAGATCGGTGGGCAGATCCCCATGGCATCCTGTCTGGCCTGTTCGTAGGCTGTGTCAACAGAGACAGATGCTTGCGTTTGGGCAAGCGCCGGGATCGCCATGGCAATCGATAACACAGCAGGTAAAAAGAAAACTCGATGCATGCGGCTATATGTTTTCATCCTATCCCTCCCTTAAAACGAAAAAACGGTTTGCTAAAATACTCATGACGCATCAGGGACCTGGCCGGTCTTTCTGATAAACTCTCCCGGAAAAAAGAGGCAGTACCCACACCTCACGTCGAGCCACTTTTCAGCCTTATAATGAAAAGTCAGATCGAGCTCCTATCCTAGATCACGGCCGGATTTTCCCATTTCATCCCTTCATTGCGCCTTGCCCGGGTAGTACCAGGCTTCTTTTTTCTCATCCAAAATAAAATAATATCCAGGGTAAAATAATAATACTCAGCCCGAAATGAAAAATTTTCAGTTGGAGACAGGATCGTATACAGCCGGTAGCCCCTCGTGTTTGACCAGAAAAAAGGTTCATCCACCCGTAGAAGGTCGTGTCGGCTCCGGGAAAAACCCGTCAAAGGTATCGCTTCTGCCGTCGGCCTGGTCTTTATCACCTGATCCGTTTATAAACGGGACCAATACATGGGGCGACCAAGGCATGGCAAAGGTATACCCGAGCCGGGCTGCAAGACCATAGGCTGAAATATCGTCCCTCCCCTTGTCTCCGAACTGGTCGAGCGCGGTCAAGCCATAGTCTCAGTGGTTTAACGCCCAGTGTATGGCAAACCCGGTTTTATGCCTGGACAGGTTCCCGGTATTCCCGCTAAATTTAAATTTTTATCATCCCGATCTGGATGGCAAGGCAATGGCCACCCATTTGCAATGATCACTATCGTTCATACCCGGAACAGGGGATACACATATGCGCGTCTCCCACAACCCGCAAATATGCTTTAGCCACCAACTCACCACACTGGTTGCAGGGCACAAGCCCCATGATTTCACCAAAGTCGTCGCCCCACTCGTAATCCCGCACCGGATCAATGGTTAAAACCTCCGTTTCAGGGGCATCCCATATGATATCCACCATTGCCCATGCCTCTTTTGCAGGGATTTGTGTTGGCGGTATTCCCTGCCCTCGCTTCCGCATGAAGTCCGATTCTGCTATCATTTTATGTCTGCCCGGTTTGTAAGAGATGCGCACGGCTTTTTCCTTTTTTTTGTCGATCAGGGTCAGGGCCAATTTCCCCCAGCCAGCCTTTTCGATATTGCCTTTTCCCAGTGTGCACCCGGTGGCATACTGAACACCATCTGCAAAGCATTGGGCTCCATGGTTTTCACCAATTTCAAGGATACAATGCAACTCGCCGGAAGTACCCGCACGCTGAACGGAAAGCTCACGCAAGGCAGCTATCCCCGCACGCACGCCGACAGCACTGGCCCAGCAGATATGTCCATGAAACTCAAATGCTTTTTTTAATATTTCCTTATTATCCATGATGGTTCACTCCTTGATTCTTTTTCCCGTTTACAGAGGTTAAAAAGTCTTTCGTTTTTTCACGGTGTCTGTCCCTGAAATATTGAAACAGCGGTCTCCAGTTCGTTGCACAAAGAGCGAAAAACACTCCGACCGAGCCTGTAATGCCTGCCCCCACAGGGCATCCCGCCCGACCGCAGAAAGGGCAGACAGAGAACACAGCATAGAGGCCTGTAAAACCAAACCACTTTACGGCAAATCGAAACAGGTGGCCGAACGGGGAAAGATGCCGGACCTCATGCGCACCGTTTACATCAGTCCCGGGTACCCCCCCTTTGTCCGCATCACCTTGTTCACCACCTGGCGAACATCTGCAAGACATCAACGCCCTTTGGGATTTTTTTCCGAGCATTGGCACCCACCTTTCTTTTTTTCGGCCACAATCCGTTCCATAATCGTGGACCGGCCGTTTTCCGCAATATCACGTTCGATATCCGATTCCGTGTATACGAAACAATAACAAACAAGATCCGTCATAGATTTAATCTCCTTTTTCCTCATGAAGAAACATAGGCTAAATAAAACTTATACCGGTTGTTTCGGCCGGAAAAATTGCCTGATTCCTTCCCCCAAACTATCCAGCGACGAATAGACCACCGGGATCACGATCATGGTTAAAAATGTTCCTACCAGCAGGCCGGTGGCCGCCACAATTCCCAGCGGACTCATCCGTTCCAGGCCCACGGCCATTTCAAATATCAGCGGGGTAAGCCCGATAATCGTGGATGTGGTGGTCATCAGAATGGGACGTATCCGCAGCCGGACCGCCTCTAAGATTGCTTCGTGTTTCTGCATCCCCTTTTTCCGGGCTTCCAGGATAAAGTCAAGCAGCAGGATGCTGTTATTGACAATGGTTCCGCCCAGCAGGATCAGTCCCATGGTGGCGGGCTTGCACATGGGCTTATCAAACAACAGCAATCCCCACATGGCCCCTGCAACCGCCAAAGGAATGGCGGTCATAATGGTGATGGGATGGCCAAATGACCGGAACATAGCCAGGAGAAGAAAATAGAGCAGCACAATTCCGATGAGTAGTGCCCGTCCCATCTCCTGCTGCCCGGTTTTCATGTCCGCAAATGTCCCGGCTACTTCGATGGAATAGCCCTGCGGAGGCTTAATATCGGCAAGACGTTTATTAACCATTTTCACCACCTGCGCAATGGTGAGAATATAATTTCCGCCGGTCACATCAATAGTGTTTTCAAGATTCTCCCGGGTGATAAACGGCTGGTCGTGTTTTCTGGTGATGGTTGCCATGGCCCGCAGGGGCACGGGCCCGAACTTGGTGGTCACATAGGTTTGTAAAAGCTTATCCGGCGTATCAATATCTTTATCTTTATATCTCACATTGATCGGAATATCCAGATAGCCTTCAAGCCGCATCTGAGTTGCCGGGATTCCCTTAATGGATGCTTTAAGCTCTCGTGTGGCAGCCGCCGGTGTCGTGTGATAGACACGAGCCAGTGCGGGATCGAATCGGATATCGTTTTCCACCTTGTCCGCATACCAGCTTCGGCGGATATCCACCAGGCCGGGAAGATCCTTCAATGCTGCCATGCACTGGTCCGCCAGCTGGCTGATGACATGGGTATCCGGGCCGCTGATGATAATATCCACGGGCGCTTTTGTGGTGGAAAGTGGGGTGGCGCCGTATTCACTGACACGAAAGCTCCGGACACCGGGAATCTTTTTTAATGCCTGCCGCCACTTGTCTTCAATCTGCCAAATGGTCTCATTCCGGTATTTTCGATCCACCAGGTGAATGGTGATCTTCGCTGATTGTGTGGTTGCCCCGCCACCGCCGAAACTGATCTGGCCGGGTTCGGACCCAACTACGGAAGATACGGTTTCAACCCCCGGCTGTTGATAAATCATTTTTTCCACCTGACTTAATACAGATTCCACCTGTTGGGGTGTATCAGTACCCGGTGTATCAAACTCTACAATGGCGATACCGGTATCCATCATCGGCATCAACTCACTGCCGTTTAACGGTTTTACAATCTTCATGCTCACCATAAAGAATACGACAGCCAGAAGCAGTGTGATGATGGGGTGGTTAAGCGACCGGCGGAGAATGGCGATATAGAAGGTTGACAGGCGGGTCACCCCTTTATCCGTATAGCCGAATACCCGCTCAATCATATTTTTCTTTTCATGGTTACGGACCAGCAGTTTTGAAGCCAGCAGCGGAATCATGGTCAATGCCACCAGAAGTGATGCCACCAGTGTTGAAGAAATCATCATGTTCAACGGCCGCATTACCTGCTGGGTATACCCCCCGGAAAACATGACCGGGACCAGAACGATGACGGTGGTGAGCATGCCGGCGGTAATGGCAAGAGAGACCTCACCGGCGCCCTTACGGGCCGCCTTTAGTGCATCCGGCTGCTTCATAGCGCGGAAATGGCGATAAATATTTTCAAGAACCACAACTGATGCATCCACCACCATTCCCACGGCGATAATTAAACCCGACAGGGTCACCATGTTCAGCGTGTATGGAGAAAACCAGAGCACCACCAGGGAGATAAGAAATGCCAGGGGAATACTTACCGACACCACGGTGGCGGCCCGAATGTCTGCCAGAAAGAAAAAGATGATAAATATGGTCAAAATTACTGCCTGGATAAGGCTGCTTCGCATACCGTGAACATTGATGTCTATAATCGGCTGCTGGTCATCGGTGATGGAAAAATCAATATCCGAGTATTCGGCCGCCAGCTTAGGCAGCAATTTTTTAAAGCTTTTAATCGCCGATACCGTGGGCCCGCTTTCCGGGCGAAGAATATTTATGGCGATGGCGGGTTTGCCATTGCCATGATAAATACTTCGCTGTTCGTGTTCGCCTAAAAAGACATCGGCCACATCTGAAATACGCAAATACCCGTTTGCCTCATGCCGGATTGGGAAATTTTTTATCTCGGCGATATTTTTAAATTCTCCCATGGTCCGTACCAGGTATTCATTTTTACCGGAATAGATGGTGCCGACCGGACTGGAGATATTCTGGGCGGCAAGAGCCGCGATCACTTCATTTATGGATATATGGTTTGCTTTCAATCGGTCCCGGGAAACCCGTACCTGTACCTCGGGATGATGGCCGCCGAATACATCCACATCCGCAATCCCTGGCAGGCGTAAAATTTCATTTTCAATCTGGTTTTCCGCCAGAAGACGGATTTCAGACAGGGTTTTGGCGCTGTTAGGCTTGGGGGAAAGAGCCACGGTTAAGAGCGGCCGGGTGGCATCGGTAATTCTATATATACGCGGTTCCAGGATATCTTTAGGCAGTTCGGAACGTATCCGGGAAATAGCGTTCTGCACGTCAATCACCGCTTCACCGATACTTTTTGAATAATAGAACTGGGCGTTTACAGAAGAGACTTCATCCCGTGAAGTGGAAACGATCCGTTGAAGCCCGCTGATGGTGTTAATCTCTTTTTCAACCAGTTCCGTTATTTTGTCTGAAACATCCCGTGCTGCAGCGCCGGGTTCGACTGTAATGACCACCACCTGGGGGGCCACTGTATTGGGAAACAGGTCCGTGGGGGTTCTGAAAAATGCAAAAAGCCCCAGCGCCGTCACCGCCAGGGTTATCGCTATAATTGAATATGGATTTTTAAGAGAAAAATTGGTCAGGTTCATTCTTTTCATCTCATATGAATTTATAAGGATTACTTTTTTTACATGGCAAATTGCACTTACCAATGGCTTTGTAAACTTTCATGATTAGCAGCAATCACCCCCGAGAATGAAAATAAGGCTGTC
Organism: uncultured Desulfobacteraceae bacterium; assembly: GCA_964451355.1. GTDB lineage: Bacteria > Desulfobacterota > Desulfobacteria > Desulfobacterales > Desulfosalsimonadaceae > CAYVIE01. The sequence continues at coordinate 4,811 of CAYVIE010000072.1, read as the reverse complement.
TTTCTCCCTGGCTCCGGTGGTGTTTTCACGGTAAAGTACAGTATGCAAGGCGCGCGAGCCGGAAAAGTTTGAGCCGCATGTTTTGATACGTTTAGCTCTTTTCCGGTGAAGCGCAACACAGCAGATGGCTTTTTTCACGAGGCCATTATTTTACCACCTCCACCGGCATCCCATCGGCAAGCATCGCCCACCCCAGAAAGGTGTTGATAACCAGGGCGTCGTCCGGATTCACCCCCTGAACCGCCGCCTGTTTTCCGTTTTCACCCAAAACAGCTATTTGCCGGACGGTGATATGGCCCTTTTTGACCTGATAAACATAGGGCGAGGTGCCCGGAGATTTTACCAGACAGTTCGTCGGGACAATAACGACGTCTTTTAAAGTGGTTACCAGTACGGTCACGGGGATATAGGCTCCGATGGTCAACGCCGCCTTTTCGTTCCCATCGATCCAGACTTCGGCCCGGACCATACGTGCTCTCGTTAGAGACGGGTAGATGCGCGTCAGAATAGCGTTATGGGTTTCTCCCTTATATTGCCAGTCCACCGGCAATCCCTCATGAACCCGGTCAAGATCCTGTTGCGGGATATCAAAAACAAGCAGCACACGGCGCCTGTCTTGCACTGTAATCAGCGGTTTGCCCGGTGATGCCAGGTCTCCTGGGTCCACCAGCCGCAGGGACACCATCCCGTCAAACGGAGCGGTCAACCTAAAATAGGTCAGCTGGGCCTCAAGCTGTGCTTTTTTTTGCTGCAATGACTGGATGCTATGATACAGGGCATTCTTTTTTTGTTGCGCGGTATCCAACTGGCCGAAGATTTCATCCGCCTTGGTGACCGTTGCTTCGGCCCGGGATTCGGCAATTGCCCCTTCTTTAGCCAGGGCCATGTCCCGCCTTGCTTCACGCTTCCAATATGCTGCGGATTTTTCAAGGGCAGTGATCGTGGCTGAAACGCCCGCCAGATCGGCACGGGCTTGTTTAATTTGTGCGGTTATGGATTCGATATTCGCATAAACATCTTTTGCGTCCAGAACGGCAAGGACATCTCCGCGTTTTACCTGATCCCCCTCATCCACATTGACCGCGGTCACAGATGCGGTTGCACGGGATGATACGTTCGCGGTTTGAAAAGGCTCCACCACGGAAAGATAAGACAACCTGATCTCCAAATCTCCTTTTTGCGCTGACGCCACATGAACCAGGGTAGAGGATACTCCATACCTCGGGGCATTGGCCAGCTTTGCTTTCTTTTTCCTGATCAACGCTGTCGCGCCGCCGATAAGTACAACAACAACAATAATAGTAATTATCATCCGAAATTTTTGGGGGTTCATTTTAATTTTCTCCTGTTGCCAGATGCAGCTGGGCAATGGCAGTGTGGAAATCAGCCAGCGCCTGATAATAATTGGTTTGAGAATTCAGCATGGCAGACTGGGCATCCAGCACATCCGTTATCGATCCTTTACCCTGGTCATATTTTTCCCGTTCAATCCTGAGTGATTCCTTTGACTGGTCAATGGCTTTTTGGGTGGTATAAATTCTTTTTTGCGCCGTCTCAATGTTCAACACAGCAGTTTCCACTTCCAGGCGGATGGCAAGTTCAAGTGCCTGGAGTTTTTCCCGGGCAGCTGCAAGAGCGGCACTCTGTTCCCGCACTTTTGCCGTAATCCGTCCGCTTTGAAAAATCGGTAAATTGATGTAAACACCGATATGGCCGATATCTTCAGATTTATCTGTACCGTCCGGAAAAACCGCGGGGTCATCAGCCCATCGCATGCCGTATGTGCCGACAAGGAAAATAGAGGGCCAATGTTCGGCCCGCGCCGCATCAAGCCTGTCGGCGCTTGCTTCGAGAGCGGCACGGGCAGCCAGGTAGTCGGACCGGTGTTTAAACGCCGACAAAACCGCAGAATGGGTGTCAACCGATGTAAAGTCGGGTACGACAAGGTCTCCATTTATATTAAACGTCTTATGGTCATCTTCAATCCCCATCAAATTTGCCAGCAGACGGACTTGCACGGATAATACATTTTCCGCCTGAGTCAGTTGCTGAACAATGTCGGCCAGTCGCACCTCGGTTCGCAGCCGGTCGACCCCGGCTGCTTTTTTCTGGGCAATCAGGTTGTTTACCTGTTTTAAGTGTTCTTCCATGGTTTTTTGGGAAAAGAGAAGCGATTCCACGACCTTTTTTTGTGCCAGGATGGCATAAAAAGTGCTGGTTACATTAAATATCAGTTCTTTTTTCATGCGCGACAGCCGGTGAGCAGCGGCCTGTGTCAGAAGCCTTGTTGCGCTGATTTCCTTGATAAGCCGGCCTCCGGCAAATAACGGCTGCTTCAGTACAATATCAACTGAATAAATATCATCGCCGTAAACGCCCGGCTCACCATTATAATGGGAAGGAAGCAGCCGCTGGTCATCCATGTCATGGGTGTAGCCGCCAGTGGCGGAAAGGGAAGGTAGGGCATTGGCAAACGCCTGGTCATGCCGGGCCGAAGCCATATCTATTTCATGACGGGCTGCAGCCACCTGAGGGTTATTTTCAATGGCGATTCTTATAGCATTCGAAAGGGTGAGAGTAACATTTTCCGAAGGATTTTTTTTCAGATTTTCAACGTTGTTTTGCATGTCTGCCGGATGGGCATACCGGTTTTGGGAACCTGCCGATTTGGGATGATATGGGTCTGCCGGATTGAGGATGGAGCATCCGGATCCCATTAAAAGGATTACTCCCCAACCAATTATTGTTATCATTTTTCGTATCATCTTTTGCTCCTGGGTTTTACCCTGCACGATCCTGGTATCTCTTGTCTTTTATATGTTTTAATCATTTTCAAACCGAAAATTGTAAACGGATGACGCCATAGATAAGCCACAGGGCGATGACCGTAAGGAGGACAGCAAAATATCTTTTAAGCCTCGATTGATCGGTTTTAACTGCAAATCGTGCTCCAATCTGGGAACCGATCAGTACTCCGGCAGAAAGAACGGCGGTGAGTAACCAGTCAAAATGACCTCGCAGTAAATGCCCCAGAAAACCGGTCAGTGCCGTTATCCCGATCATTAAAGAGGAACTGCCCACCGCAATGGACATGGGAATACCACCCAAGACAACAATGGCCGGAACTTTGATCAAACCACCGCCGACACCCAGCATGCCGGCCAAAAAACCGGCCAGGAGCATCACCGGGATAAGAATAAGGACGTTTATGGTATAAGGCACAGCTACATCGATGCGGTGCCATTGCCACCAGCGATTTGTTCCCAAATCTGCTTTGCCGCTGACTTTGGGCGGTGAAAACATGTAATAAGCCCCCACCATAAGCACTCCTGCAAAACAAAGTTTGGCAAAGGAATCGGGAAAGTAGGGAGATAAATACCCGCCCAGAAATGCTCCGATATTGGTTGGGGGTTCAATGAGCAGCACCAGCTTCCAGTCGATCGTTTTTGCCTTGGCAAATACCAGCATGGAGGAAAATGAGACCACCATGATCAATACCTGACTGGTGGTAGCAGCCACATATAAAGGAACGGACATGGCCAGCAGCATGGGAACATAAAACGCGCCGCCACCCTGTCCGAACATGGAAAAGACAGCGGAAACCAATAAAAAAATAAAAAAAAGTATTATTAAAAGAGTTGGAGACATGAGTTTTCCTCATCCGGTTTCGACGCTCAGCTTTCATATCCAGAATATGGAATACACACAGATTTTCCGCCCAGAGTGATCTAAGTTTATTAATAAAGGTCACTTCACTGCAGGTATCGCAACATTTGTCATCAAAAACACTCTTGCTTTTTTTAACTCAACAGTTTTAATCTCCCTAATCGCAAGAAACATTTCCTCTGTTAATCCGATAATTTTTTCGATTAAAGGATTTACAATGTCAGGGTCGATATTCCCGGGGCGGGACCCCGACTTTTCGCTTCTGCACAAATGGAGAAGTCAGGGGTTTCTCGAAAAAATCCGGTTTCAGCGATATCCGGACGGATTTACCGATTTTCTTGTCAATCAGCATAAAGGCCATTTTATTTTAATAGCGTTTTTCAATGTTGGATTTTCCATAAGTACATCCAGTTGCGGTCATAATACCGTCCAGAAAACATCCAGCAACATGGCCTTTTCCGGTTTCTGATATTACTGAAAGCTCCTTGTCCTGTACGCGTTCCACGCCAAGCGCCTTCATTGCCGCCAGTCCTGCCTTAAGCCCCATGGGCGTGGCCGGGCAACGGCGCCCGTGAAATTTCAACCCGGTTCAAACAGATCTTAAAAATTTTTCATGATAACCTCCTGTGGATTTCAATTTTTGGAATTTTGTTCTTTTGAATATAAAATAATACGGGAAAATTTTAATGCATTGATCACAATCAATGGTGTGCGGTTTTTTGAGTTTTTTTGATAGTTACGGAGCCTGTGTATAGGGCCCTAAAGGACATATGGTGACTGGTAAAGTGTTAAGCCTGATTTCACATAACAATAGACAAGTGAGCCTTGTGGACTGTTTGAGTTTTGAAATTACAGACACCCTTCAGATTGAATCCTCTTTTGCGCTTGGACAAGCATTTTGAGGAAAATGGATTTCGTTTGGCCGATTTTCATGATTTAGATCAGCAATAAGAAAGCGATTATTCCTTTCGGGATTCCATGTACAGCCTTTCAGGGTCAAGTATCTGAAAAGTATTGCCACCCAACCGGTGAATAATACCGGTATCTACAAGCCGGGTAATCCCCCGGGAAAAACTTTCCGGGGTCAGCCCTAGCCCAAGTTTAACACCTGCTTCATCAAAAATGGTAGATTTGGGCATATTTCA
>CAYVIE010000071.1:0-13947 GCA_964451355.1 uncultured Desulfobacteraceae bacterium | reverse complement strand
GAGGCCGCAAGGACAATTTCTGCGGCGGTATCCGTGGAGATCCTGTGTCCGGGTGAGACATAAACGGGCTTGACGTTGATTTGCGTTCGGACCACGTGTCCCACTTGTTTTCCATTCAGGAACAATGGGGCGAGTGACCCTTTTTCTGTGCCAGGCATCAAATGTCTGCCTGCAAGCAGAGATTTCGCCGTTCCTATGGTGGGGATACACGTGATCACGCCCACGTGGCAGGCAAGGCCGCATTCCCTTGGATGAGCAATTCCATGGCCGTCTGTAATCAACAGGTCTGGAGCTGAGTCCAAGCGGTTGACCGCTTCAATGATATGTGGAGCCTCCCTCAGGGCAAAATCGCCTGGTATATAGGGAAAGGCTGCGGGGGCGGTAAATATGGATGACTCTATATATTCAAGGTCTGGAAATGACAGCACCACAAGTGCTGTGGCCGCAAGTTCCTGGTATTTGGATCCTGGTTTTTTATGATATGCTGTATCTGTCCCGGCAATTTTTGTAATTTTTTTTAAATCATCGTCGATGATTGTACGGGATCTTATTTCCCGTTCTATTTCCCGTGGACTGAGATTTGAAAAATATATCGACAAATTCAATGGGGGATATATTTGATTCATGATATTACCAAAGCCGCAAGAAATAATAGAAGACCTGCTCGTGGAACGCATAGCGCCTGATGCGGCAAGAATATGCATCGGGCAGAGATTGCCGGCAGATAAATATAAAATATACGTTGAGGACGGTTATTGTAAAGCAGATATTCCAGTCGCTGTTTTAGACGGTAGATACGGAGAACTGACCGGTCTAGATCCCCTGAAAAGATCCAGAGTCTGTATCTGTGGCGATGGTATTGAGCTTTGTTCTTATGAAAGGCGATTATGGATGGATGGCGCTGTCAATTTCAGGGATTTGGGAGGGTATCGCAACAACGATGGTCATAGCATCCGATGGGGAGCGGTTTTTCGATCAGATGCGCTTCACAGGCTTTCCGATCGTGATCAAATCCGTTTCAAAAATCTTTCCATCCGCCAGGTAATCGACTTAAGAAGCAGATCCGAATCAGCCGAAGCACCAGATCGTATACCTTCAGGAAACGGGGTCAGGTATGTCCATTATCCTGTGACACATGGAAGAATAGATTTCGTGGAGGCGATGTCGAGGATTAAGAAGGGAGATACCGGCTGGTTGACATCTGATTTTATGCTAAACGGTTATATATACAACATCGATAATCACGCTGGAATATGGGCAAAGATTTTGACATCCATGACCGAGCCCGGAGGTCTTCCAGTGCTTTTCCACTGTACGGGAGGTAAGGACAGGACAGGAACGTGCGCCGCTATTCTTCTTTTGGCCCTGGGGGTTTCCGAAGATCTGGTGATCTATGATCACCAGTTGTCGAACATTTATATCGCTGAATTACTGCCTAAGATAGCTCAGATGATCGAATCATATGGCGTTGACCCGGAAACGCTTTTCCCTTATTTGACAGCACCAAGGGAATGCATTGAAAAAGTGCTTGAACACATCAAAAAGCGCTATAATAGCATAGAAAATTATCTTATCCGACATGCCGGCATGAAGGAAGACAAATTGATTCTTTTACAAGAGAAGTTGCTTAGTTAAAAAAATAGCATCTTAATCAACGGGCTTTACAGAAACATCATCGATCCATACCGTTCCCTTTGTAATGATTATATTCAACAGGAACGTGTCACTCTGTGCCGGAGCTGTGGCAAGCTCGCTTACCTTGACCCAATCCTTTGTATCCTTGATCATAGCCTTGAGATCCATTATGGGTGCGGGTGTCAACCTTTTAGGCTTGAAATTGAACTGGATTGCCGGCGCAACAAAGAACTGATTGTAATCGAGTCCTTTTTGTTTTATCCACGCACTTATCTCATAGGTTTTCCCGGGTATGACACGGCCCTTGGCCTCTTTTTTCAGGGAAAGGATAACCCTGCCGCCAGGAGGGGAAACTGATATACGATATGAATATCGTCCGTTATGTTTCTCGGTCGCGTCAAAGGATAAATCGGCTTTCGTTCCGGAAGTTACAACCACGCTCCATCCTTTGGGTTCCGTGGGACCTGCAATCTCTTCAAATCCGCCGTTTGAGACAAGGTTTTTGGAGTTTGCCGGGGATACATAACAAATCGTACAAATGTATACAGCCAGGGCCATCAATATTTTTTTGTTCATGGAATCCCTCCTTGCGGGATTGTTTAGTTTATTCGTCTTTATGTTATGGTAGAATTATTATTTATATTAAAAATATTTCATGAGATATTATTTTTCAAGAGATATTGATATGCATATATCCGCGATTCATTCAATCTCATTGTTTTCAATCTCAGCACGTTTTTATATGTCACAATACCCGGATAACAGAAACAGAATAAAACCTGATGCAGGTGGGCGAACCGTGATCTCTGCATATACTGCTTGAGATTAATATCTGTTCTCCTTGATTTCCTGTTATATATTATGCTATTTTTTAAAAAAACCATAAGCAAGAGTAAAAATGATTCCAGGTCTCCAAATATTAAACCTGCGGTCATGAGCGTGTTGCAAAGGCAGCCTGATCCGGCCGCGATCTGAACCAATATTTTACTGCATATGAAGATCCGTCCTAAGCAGTATATGACAGCAAATCCAGCACCATGGAGGTATTGCAATGAAGGCATCAGCCCACCACAAGAGCCGGTTCGCGTTATTCTTATTAGCAGGGTTTGTTGTTCTTGCCCTGGCAGGATGCAGCAAGGAGAAAAAGGTCGCCAAGGTTATCATAACTGATCATGAGTTTATGATCCGCCAGGATTCCGATCATTCTTTTGTAATCGACGCCAAAGGAAAAGTAAAAAATGTGGGCCAGGTGGACGTTAAAAACGTAGTGATAACCGGATATTGCCGTTCATGCAGCGAGATTCTGGTAAATGGCCAGTGGTTTGTGAGCGATGTAGAGAAGACCAAGGAGCAGAAAGCGGTTATACCGTATCTTCCTGTGGGAGCCGAAGAGGATTTCCAGTTCACAGGAGTAGCTTTCTTGATGGATCAGTCAGGGAAAAAGCCTGAAGGGTTACCGGAAAAGCTCGAAATTGTGATAGAGAATTTCGAGCCAGTTGAGCAGTAATCAGGTTTTGTTTAATCAGATCTGCTCTCAGAGCGTCGGAGAAGTTTAATCAAACCCCGTCTCCTGGTTGAGGCGGGGTATTGTTTGTAAGATATTTCGTTTTATTACGGCCGCTTAATTGTTTTCCTCTCAAGCACGCGTCTATTTGATGATTCATTTTTTTATTTAAATTAAATTCATGATTCTGTCAGCTTTATTTTAATAGGCACAAGGATTGATTCTGTCAGGCGGTTTTCAGTATAATGTATCATTCTTTCAAGCTCCTTGATCTCGTCTGAAAATATCTCTTCGGAAACAGGGAGGAAGACCACCAGCAACCTTTTACCACCTTTTTCCATTATCTCGAAACGCACTTTTTCCTTGCGTATGCCATGGATGGTTTCCGCAAGCAGGTTTAAGACTTGCCTTTTCGCGGTAATCACTCCATCTATGTTCATTAACCCATCTGTTCTATCCTTGTGCCAGATTATTCGGGTTAAGGTCCGTTGGCAGCCGCACTCGTCGTTGATCATTGTCGCGCGGTCACCGGTTCTGAATCTGATAAGGGGAAACGCCCTGGCGGTAAGCGTGGTTAGCACTAATTCTCCTGTATCTCCGTGTGCGAGTCGCCGGCCTGTTTCAGGATCTATGATTTCAGCAAAAAAATGATCTTCCTGGATATGCAGACCTTTGCTGCTGTTGCAGGCGAATGCAATCGCGGGGCCAGGGACGTCGCTTAGTCCATAGTGCTGCCATACATCCACCTGGAGAACAGTTTCAAGCAAGGCTCTGTCCTGGTCGGATATGGGTTCACCAATACATATTATGGTTCGCAGGGAAAAGGATGTGATGGCCGTGCCTTTTGAATCTATATATTGCGCGAGATTTCTGGCAGCGGCAGGAGTAGTGACAAGAGTTGTCGTCTTGTAATCCCTTAGTATCATAACGAGTTTTTCTACAGAAAGCGGCATGTTCGGTATTACACTTGCTCCCAGTGCCTCAGCCCCGTTCTTGTAGTCGCGGCCCCAGTTGGCAAGGCCGGGGTGCAAATGGATCTGCAGGATATCATGGCTGCTGACGCCCGCCGCATGCAGGCTGGCGGATACTATCCGCGACCATGTGGCAAGATCTCCCTGGGTATAACCGCATGCCGACGGGTTTCTGCCGATGCCAGGGGCGGTATGTATCCTTACAATATCCTTCAGCGGAACAGCAAAAAGGGCGTATGGATAATGCTCTGAAAGATCGTTCCTGGTCATGAACGGGAGCCTGGACAGGTCATCCAATGATTCTATGGATGATGGATCAATCCCCATAAGGTCCAACCTGTTCCTGTGGAATTCAACATGCCTGTAAGCCCTGTTTATGGTGCTTTGCACCCTTTCCAGCTGAAGTTGAAGGAGTTCGTCCCTTCGGTTCCAATGGATGCTGTTTTCAATATTCATCATAAAAATCTCCATAATCTTTACCGAGGTAGGCCCTTTTAACTTCTTCGTCTGCGAGCAGATCCCTGGATGCGCCCTGCAACACGATGCTGCCTGTTTCAATTACATATCCGCGGTCTGCTATTTCAAGCGCGGCCCTCGCATTCTGCTCCACAAGGATTATGGTTATCCCCCGTCGGCGTAAAGAAAGTAGTGATTCAAAGATTTTTTCAGCAATAATGGGGGCAAGCCCCATAGACGGCTCATCTAATAGCAAAAGCCGGGGGTTGGCCATCAGGGCGCGGCCCACGGCAAGCATCTGCTGTTCCCCGCCTGACAGCGTGCCTGCCTGCTGCTTGATTCTTTCCTTGAGCCTGGGGAAAAGCTCAAGGATCTTTTCCTTGCGTTCTTCAGTCTTGCTTTTAGGCTCAGATTTACGGATGGGGTAAGCACCCAGCATAAGGTTGTCACCGACAGAAAGACCTGGAAAAATCAGCCTTCCTTCCGGTACCAGGCTTATTCCACTTCGAACTATCAGCTCAGTGCCCATTCCCAGGATTTGGGAGTCTTCAAATCTTATTTCGCCGGTGCATCTGGGTATCAAGCCGAGAATGGCGGAAAGCAGGGTGGTCTTTCCTGCCCCGTTTGCTCCTATCAGTGTCACTATCTCCTGCCGGCGTACGGAAAGGCTGATTCCCTTTACCGCCATGATATTTCCGTAAAAGCATTTCAGGTTTTTTATCCAAAGCATGCTGATCCTGCTGGTTTTGTGGCCTGTCAAATTTTATGCCCGGTTTTTGGTTTGCCAAGGTATGCTTCCATGACAGCTGGATGGTTCTGGATCTCCCTGGGGAGTCCTTCCGCGATAACCCGCCCTTGGTCGAGAACCACGATACGGTCGCAAATTTGCATCGTGAGATCCATATCATGTTCAACAAGCAGGATTCCTATCCCTTTTTTCCGGATATTTTCTATCAGTCGGCCGAGCTGGCGTGTTTCCGACATGTTCATCCCGGCTGCTGGTTCATCGAGCAGAAGGAGCCTCGGCTCTGCTGCCATGGCTCTTGCCATTTCAACAAGCCTCTGCCATCCGAAGGGAAGATCTCCCACTGGATGATCCGCAACGCCGGAGAGTCCGAACTCATCGATTATCTCCATGACTACTTCCCGTTGGACCTTCTCCTCTCTTAAAAAACCAGGAAGGGATAGCACGCTTGCCAGAAAGCCGCCTCTGGATCTTACATACCTTCCCACAAGAATGTTTTCCATAACCGTCAGGCTGTAGAAAAGCTCGAGATTCTGGAATGTCCGGCAAATCCCAAGCTCAACCCGCTGGTGAATCTTTTTCTTTTTTATCGATTCGCCATAAAATTTTATATCACCGTTGTCGCATGGAAATATTCCGCATATGAGATTAAAAAGGGTCGTTTTGCCGGCACCATTCGGGCCGATCAAACCGTAGATAGTATCCGTGGAGACATGGAAGGTGACATCAGTCAAGGCATGGATTCCCCCGAAGCTTTTTGAAACATTTTCAATTGCAAGGAGCTTAGCATTAGATTTCATGCTTTGCGCCTCCAGACGCGGAAAAGATCAACTATACCCCTGGTTAGTCCCTGAGGCAGGAAAATCATAACCAGCATGAGGATAAGGCCGTAGACTGTCATTTCAAAATCTGCAAAGGCATGAAGATATTCGGGTAGCACCGTGAGAAGGGCAGCACCGAAAAGTGCTCCCCAAATGCTTGCCATTCCTCCTATGACGACCATTGTGACCATCCTGATTGATGCGATGAAACTGAATGTTTCCGGGCTTATAAAGCAGACGAGGTGCGCATACAGAAAACCGGCAAGAGCCGCCATAGCGGCGCTTAGCATGAATACCTGGAGTTTCAGCCTCTGGGTATCTATTCCCATGGCCTGTGCCGCCTTTTCATGGTCATGTATAGCCCTGAGCGCTCTGCCAACCCTGGATTCAATTATTCTGCGCAATGCTATAATCGACAGGAGCACAATGCTCCACACTAAGTAGAAGTACCGGTGAGGATCTGAAAAGGAGAATGTATTGATGTAGAGGGGGGGGATGCCAACGAACCCTGATGCTCCCCCTGTTACACTTCGCCACTCCCTGAACAATATAAAGAAGATCATTCCGACTCCGAGGGTGCCCATGCCGAGGTAGTATCCATGAAGCCTTAGCGTTGGGATGCCCACGATACAGGCGATTATAACCGCTGTTGCAATGGCTGCGGGAAGAGAGGCAACAGGAGGCCATCCGTATGTCACTGTCAGGACCGCAGACGTATAGGCGCCGATACCGAAAAAGGCGGCATGCCCCAGGGAGATCTGCCCGGTATACCCCATAAGCAGGTTGAGGCTGAGAGCGAGCAGGGTGTTTATTCCTATGAAGATGAAAAGCTGTAAGTAATAATAATTATCGACATAGATTCCTGTTAAGAAAATGGCTGAGGCCAGGATGAGGTAGGCGGTTCTGCGGGCTGATGCTTGAGGTTTCATCAGAATCGCTCAACTCCTGCTCTGCCGAAGATTCCTGTCGGACGGGCATAGAGGATCAGCAACAGTAAAAGAAATGCCGTTGCATCTTTGAGGCCTGAATTAATATATCCCACTCCCATGGCTTCCAGGATACCAAGTATGAATCCTCCAGCTATGGCTCCCCACAAACTGCCTAGACCACCAAGCATGGCCGCGCAAAAACCCTTCAGGCCAAGCAGTGTCCCCATATCATACGAGGACATGGTTATCGGTGCTATTACGGCACCGGCAACACCTCCCATGGCCGTACTGATACCAAAGGCCAGAGTGATCATGCTTTTGTAGGGAATGCCGATTATAGTCGCTCCCTTGCGGCTTTCAGAACATGCCTCCATGGCCTTGCCTACAAGTGTTTTTTTGAAAAAGATAAAAAGACCCGCTGAAAAGAATAAGATTATCGCTAGTATCCATATGCTTTGAGCAATGAGCCTCGCACCTGCGATATCTATGGGTGGATGTTGCGAAAACGGCGGCATGCTGTGGGCGTCTTTCCCCCATAACAGCATGCCTATGCCCTTAAGAAATATTGAAGCTCCCACGGTTATTATGATCAGAACGATCGGTTCCGGCTTCTTAACGGTTCGGATAGCGAGCCTTTCAAAGATTATACCCACGGCAGCAACAATGGCGATTGTCGCCATGAAAGCGAGGAAGACCGGAATACCTGCGGATACAGTCAGGCTTACCATGACCAGGGCCCCTATCATCACGAATTCGCCGTGTGCGAAGTTGATGAGTTCGGTGGTCATGAAAAGGAGGGAGAAACCTATCGCTATAGCTGCATAAACTGCACCGCTGGTCATTCCGGAGAATAGGTATTGCAAGAATTCCTGCATGAGACGGTAGGGTTCTCCCTTAACATGTCTGATTTAATCCGGAATCCGTGTTTCCCCTTGCGCCGTCAAAGCAGCTGGTGTGCGGGAACCCCCCGGTAGAGCGCTTTATTTATGATACAATTTCCGCCACGGATTCAGGAATTAATTATAGCTGACACAAGATCTTATTCAGCCAGCTTCCACGTGCCGTTTTCAATTTTGACCATCACGAATGCTGATGGGTCAAGACCATTATGGTCTTGAGGGGTAAAATTGAAAATTCCACTGATACCCACATGGCCCTTTATTTTTTCAAGTCGATTCCTAATTTTGTCCTTATCGCCTTCGGAGCCTTTCATGGCCTTTGCAAGCAGTTGTATTGCATCGTAAGCGTAGCCGCCGAACCCGGAAGGTGTCTCGTTAAACTTGGCCTTGTATGCTTTTATGTATGCCTTGAGAATGCTTTTTTGTGGATCGCTGTCGGGTAGAAGATCTGCCACCAGAATTTTACCGGCAGGTAATATTATTCCTTCCGCAGCATCGCCTGCAAGCTCGATGAATTTTGGCGATGCAACCCCATGGCTCTGGTACAGGGGTATTTTCATTCCTAGCTGCTTCATGTTTTTTGCTATTACAGCCGGTCCCGGATTTGTTCCCCAGCAAATAACAGCATCAGGCCCTTGTTTTCGGATTTTTGTAAGCTGAGCGGTCATGTCTGTATCCTTGTGGCCGAAGCTTTCATCGGCTACGACAGTAATCCCGAATTTGGCTGCCTGTGAGAGGAGCTGTTCCCTGCCGCTTTCTCCAAAAGCATTTGCAACAGTAAGTATACCGACTTTCTTTATACCGTGCTTTTTCATGTAATTGTAAATGGCGGAGACAGCCAGGATATCGCTTTGTGCTGTTTTAAAAACCCAGGGATTTGGAGGCAAGACGATTTTGTTGCCGGCGGCACAGCTGATAAAGGGTATCTTGGCGCGTTCAACAACAGGTTTTACAGCCATGGTGGTGGGGGTGCGGCTTGGTCCGATGATAGCGATGACCATGTCCTTGTTGATAAGCTTGTTCACAGCCATCACCGCCTTGGAAGGATCACCTTCTGTATCGTAGATAACCGGTTCCAGGAGATGACCGTCGATCCCTCCACCCTTGTTGATGGCCTCGATGGCCAGAATCATCGATTTTTTTTCGGGATCCCCCAAAAAAGAAGCGGGCCCGGTTACAGCAAAGATTCCACCTATTTTGTAGACTGATTTACAGACACCCCGGGCGGGACTGTAAGCAATCACTAGGGACGCTGCGAGCAGAATCGATAGAATCCGGATTCCGGACCGTAAAAGTTTGGCGGATTTCATGGCGTTACCTCCATGTAGCGGGTTGATTGTTTGCACTTGACCATGGCGTATTTATGGCAAAAAACGTTTATATCCGGCTGTACGCCCCAAAATAGCATGGTGCTGTTTATTCAGTAAGTTAACCCGGTAGAGTCTGGGAACCGGTATTATTTTCCCTGTTTGATTGTCGCTCTACATTGTATAGAGCTTTGCCCCTTCTATAACGGTCACCCCGTTTCGGGTCAGGACATCTATGGCTTCCGCCGGTTTGTCAAAGCGGAAGATCATCACCGCGTTGTTTCCACTTTGCTGAACGAATGCATACATGTATTCCACGTTGATTCCAGCTGATGAGAGGATTTCAAGGATGCCATGCAATCCTCCAGGCTGGTCCTTTACTTCAACAGCCACCACATGGGCCTTTCGCACCGTGAATCCGGCTTCCTTGAGTGATGCTTCTGCCTTTGCATTGTCATTCACGATTAGCCGTAGCACACCGAAATCAGAAGTGTCTGCAAGTGAAAGCGCCCTGATGTTGATCCCTGCGTCAGCAAGCACCTTTGTAACCTCGGCAAGGCGTCCCGCCTTGTTCTCGAGAAATATAGATATTTGTTCAGCTTGCATGTCTTCCTCCGTTATTAGGTTTTGTTTGCCGAAATTGCACAAGCATGACAACACGTGCTCTTGCATGGTTCTTTTGTCGGGGCCGCAATTACATGATTATGAAAAGCATCCGGTTTGGCGTATTTGATATGGTCTTACACATGTTTATATCATTCATATTCATAACCGAAGTTCTGCTTTTCATTTCTCCGGAGATACAACTTGAGTGGATTATAAACGGACCTGGTTTTCATCTCCGGGATTGGCCCCGGGACCATAAAAGATTATGGAGATAACGTCTTGTAAATAAGAGAAAAATTATATTTTCCTTTTATCTATGACTCTTACTGCTTTCCCCTCTGATCTTTTGATGGTCTTGGGTTCCGCCAATTTAACTTCAGCCGAGATCCCCAGGTATTCCTTGATCTCCTTTTTTATTTTTGCAGATAGTCTTTGAAGCTCTTTGATTTCGTCTGAAAACACCTTTTCGGTTATTTCGACATTTATGGTTAAAATGTCTAAGTTGTCCTTGCGATCAACTTCCAGGAAATAATGTGGAGATATCCCCTCTATATTCATGAGAACACTTTCAATCTGGGAGGGAAAGACATTAACACCGCGGATGATCAGCATGTCGTCGCTGCGGCCGCTTACCTTGCTCATCCGTACCATTGTGCGCCCGCATATACACGGTTCTGGATTCAGTGTGGTTATATCCCTGGTTCTATAGCGGATTACCGGGAATGCTTCCTTGGTAATGGTTGTTATCACAAGCTCGCCCGTAGATCCGTACGGAAGAACCTCCCCGGTGTTGGGATCAATTATTTCCGGAATGAAGTGATCCTCGAATATATGAAGGCCTGCTTTTGCCTCACAGCATTCGATGGAGACCCCCGGGCCAATGACTTCGCTTAAACCATATACATCGATGGCTGAAAGATTCAACTTGTCTTCAATTTCCTTTCTCATATTTTCAGACCAGGGTTCAGCACCGAAAATACCACACTTGAATTTCAGGTCAGCAAACCTGACCCCCATTTCCTCTGCGACTTCAGCCAAATGCAGTGAATATGAGGGCGTAGCCGTAAGGACCGTAGGGCCGAAATCTTTCATTAACATGACCTGGCGTTTGGTGTTTCCGCCGGACACCGGGATCACGGATGCTCCGAGTTTTTCTGCGCCGTAGTGAAAACCAAGGCCTCCGGTGAATAGCCCGTAACCATAAGCGTTGTGAATTATATCTCCTCTTGTTACCCCGGCTGCGGCAAGGGATCTGGCCATAAGAGTCGACCATGTATCGATATCGCGCGCTGTATATCCTACGACCGTCGGCTTTCCGGTTGTTCCTGACGATGCGTGTATCCTGACTACGTAATCCATGGGCACCGCAAACATGCCGAAAGGATAATTATCCCGCAAGTCCTGCTTTGTTGTGAAGGGTAAACGTTTCAGATCGTCTATGGACTTGATGTCAGCCGGCTTGATCCCTGCTTCATCTAGCTTGTTCCGGTAGAACGGCACAGTGGCATAAATACGGGAAAGAGTGGCCTGTAAACGACGCAGTTGAATAGCCTCCAATGCCTCGCGCGGCATTGTTTCAAATTCGATGTCGTAGATCATATGGTGCGTCCTCCTTGCTAAAATGGATTTGACAGTAACTTTTTCTATATGTTTCAATCTCTATACAACATAGGTGCGTTTTGGAACAGGCTTTCATGATTTCTTAAGCTATTATGGCCTGGATCCCGGACCGCGGGGAGCCGGCGGGTGTATTCTGAATTCTTTACAGAAAATAACTTATTCCCGGA
The DNA here is from genome assembly GCA_964451355.1 of uncultured Desulfobacteraceae bacterium. Lineage (GTDB taxonomy): Bacteria > Desulfobacterota > Desulfobacteria > Desulfobacterales > Desulfosalsimonadaceae > CAYVIE01. The sequence goes on along the minus strand of CAYVIE010000071.1, from coordinate 2,287 downwards.
TCCGCGATCTCGTCCGCGGGCCAGATACGCGAAGGCAGCCGTTCGGTAATAGAAACTATATCGTCCGGTTGCCGGCAAAACAATATGGCGCGCGGGAAAACGCTAATGGATTCAGGTAGATGTAAACAATGATCAAGGTTACAGTTATCCCTTAAGGGTTCCTTTGAAATCAGGACTCCTCTTTTCCAGAAAAGCCGTTGTACCTTCCTTTGCATCAGGACTTGCAAATGTCCAAGCAAAGTATTGCCTCTCCAGCTTACATCCTGTTGCCAAATCAACATCAAGCCCACAGGTTATCGCCTGTTTAGCTGCATAAAGGGATACAGCACCTTTTGAAGCTATGATTTTTGCAGTTTCGATTGTCACCTCCATCAATGATTCGGCTGGCACAACCCTGTTGACGATTCCCAGGGTTTCTGCTTCCCTGGCGGTGATCATTTTGCCGGTGAAGATCAGCTCCTTTGCCCTGGCTGAACCTATTCGCCTTGCAAGTCTTTGGGTACCACCGAATCCCGGGATGATCCCGAGGTTGATTTCAGGCAGACCGAGTTTTGCGCTTTTTGCGGCATATATGAAATCACATGACAAGGCAAGCTCCAGGCCTCCTCCAAGGGCGAATCCATTAACCGCGGCTATCACTGGGATCGGAAGTTGTTCGATGGCCTCCATGACACTATGTCCCAGCTTTGTGAATTCAGCGGCTTCAACCGGATTGAGGCCGGAGAGTTCTGTAATATCTGCTCCGGCCACGAAGGCCTTTTCTCCGGAACCTGTGATTACGAGAACCCTTAGCTCTTTCTCGGATTCGATCCGGCGGACAGCGTCTAGAAGCTCTTTTAAAAGAGCGGTGTTCAACGCATTCAGTGCCTTGGGACGATTTATGGTAAGGATGCCGATATTATCTTTTTCCTTGATTTGGATCATGCTGTATGCCATGGATTCCTCCGTTTTTACAGTGTTGTTGTTGGTTTTTGATGATGAAACAAAAGAATTATTTTTCAAATTTATAGGGTTATGGTATATACAAAAATTTATAAAATTATTTCAGGAAGTTTAGCTTTGCTGGCATGAGAAACAGTTTTTTCCTGCTGCTTATGTATGTTATCTGGACGCTTTACTAAAAAAACACACGAAAATTTAAAAAGTTATGGCTTTAATTATCGACAAAGCAATATGAAATTCAGGATTGTTTGTCAATCCGGTATGTTTTATTTATATCGCATTTAAATCGCAGTAGGTATGAGTGGTTCCTCCTTCCCCATGGGGTTAAGCCGCTCTCGGCTGGATGATTGACATTTAACAGGTCTGTCAATCATGGTCATGAGATACGAAAATTGTAATAAATAAAACTACTCAGGGGATCTGGTGTTATGAACGAGGAAACAGTTTTAAAGGCTTATAAGAGGTATGCTCCAGGCTATGATCTGATTTTCGGAAAGGTTTTTGAGCACGGAAGGAAGGTGCTCGTTGAAAAGATGGATTGCAGGCCCGGTGACAGGGTGCTTGAGGTGGGAGTAGGCACTGGATTGTCATTGTCCCATTATCCCAAAGATGTGGATGTGGTTGGGATAGATATAAGCCCGGACATGCTGAAAGTGGCTAAAGCCAGGGTGGCTGAAGGGCAGAAGCGGTCTTTGCTCCGTATGGATGCCCAGCAGATGAGTTTTGCCGATAATTCATTCGACAAAGTGGCGGCGATGTATGTTGTTACCGTAGTGCCCCGGCCCGGTGAAATGATGGCTGAGATCAAGCGTGTCTGCAAGCCGGGCGGGGATATATTTATTCTCAATCACTTCAGCAATCACCATCTTTTCCCGAAATTAGTGGAGACCATGTTGATCCCATTTGAAAAAGTGATAGGATTCCGCCCGAGGTTTTCTCTTGACCGATTCCTTGCCGATGCATCCTTGAGAATACAAGGGACCTGGCCCGTGAATATTTTCGGGTTCTGGACCCTTATTCACGCTAAAAACGACGCCCCTGGGAAGTAATTTTTTTTATCAGGATCTACAATTATCTTTCTGATGTCTTTATTATCCGAATAAATTATCGGATATTGAGACATTATTGCATAACGGTGAATCCAGGGAGCATGATCCGCATACAGAGTAAAGCCTTTTCGTCAATATTCATTTATACATCTGAATTCATTTCAAATGGCGGGGGAGGGGAAGCCCTCTCCCATCTCGTAAAAAGTCGAAATTTTGATACCAAGAAAAAGATTCAACCCTGTAAAAATTCATGCGACGGCTTCGTAAAAAGCTCTGTATGCAAGGCGTCGCGAGCC
>CAYVIE010000070.1:0-14168 GCA_964451355.1 uncultured Desulfobacteraceae bacterium | reverse complement strand
TTGCAGGTACTTGACGGCAAACCTCGATCATTCTCTCAAGTTCTTTTATCCTTTTGTCATCTTTTACGGTTTTTTTATATTGTTCAAGCATCGTTGCATATCGTGCCCCCCAACGGGCGGCAGCCTCGGTTGCAATTTTCATTGCTCGGAGTTCGTCGAGTTTCTTCATGCGGGTCTCAGCGGGCATGGAAAAATCGTTTGATATTTCCTTAATTTTTTCATCGATTTGTTCGACAATCCCATTCAGCCCGATTTTTAATATTTTTTCATAATTTGGAGTTGAAATCTCCCACTGCCACATCCATCCGCCGCTTACAAATTCACCTATTTTCCAGGGCATACCAGCAGGGATATATTCCCTTTCTCTTCCATGAATTGAGAGAGGGGCCCAATAACCATTTAAATCCTTTAATTCTTCTTTCTCAGATTCGGTAAGCATAGCGGCATAATCAGGCAGTTTGTCTATTGCTTTCTCCAGCCAACGCCAATACAGTTCCGGGTATGTGGGAAGGCTGTTTTCGGAACTTGCAAAGCAACCAACAAACAATTCATTTTCCCTGGTAAAAAGGGTCATATTGTCCAGGACAGCAGCCAGAGCCTTGGCTCTTCGCAAAGTCATGGGCTCGCCGTCGGTATTTTTGTATACATCGGTTACAATACGAGCCCGTTCAAGGCAGATCTTTAATCCTTCTTTGATCGTTCTGCTGTCGGCAATCCGGCCAAGGGACTTAACGCAAGTTTCATTTTTCAGAGCCATGTTTCTTGATGTCGCTGCCATGATACAATTTACCTCCTTGGAAATCCTTGATAATTATAAAAAGTTTCAAATAAACAAGCAGTTAAGTTTTGGTTTATGGTGATCAGGATAAAATCCTGCAAGATACAGGTTAAAAGTGACGGATCTTTCCAGCACTAAATGCGGGCAGGATGCAGCAAACAAAAGCATTGTTGGAAGGTATGCTGCTGAATAATGGGGAGATAAACTGGTAACGCCCCTGGAAAATATCAAAATTAAACAACGGCCCCGACAAATCGTTGTCGGGGTTCAGGTCATTTTATTTTTAGCATATACTTTTTTGCAGCATATATCTGTATAAACCTTATATAAACCAGAGCAAGAATGATCCGCAAATGATATGTCTGTAATAACCGTTATCACGCTGAACACTATACTTGTTTCTTTTTATTCATAATTGGTTTATGCGCTGGTACTCCGAATACATTTTTATAGGATCTGCAGGCGGGACAAAGCTTTTCTTCCAGCTTGACTAAATTATATAAAATTCCTTCGCCCTTATTTCTCGCCCTCGTACACACCGGACATGTGTTTTTGCAAAAGGCCGCCAAAGATTTTGTTATTTTCCCATGTCCCATAATTTAACTCCTTTTCATAAAGTGCCTCATTAGCTTATTGTAACGGCATAGAATTAAGCATCTCCTGTACAACAGAATATGGATCCTTTTTGCGGGCGATTACCTGTTTGACAGCCTGAGCCAGATCGCCGTTTTGAACCCATTTATTTCTCACATTCCGCGCGACTTCCTTTTCAAGAAGAGACAATATTTCTTCTTTGATCCGTTCCTCCTGCCATGAGGTTCTTATCCGGCCGTCCTCGAAATGCTTAAGCATCAAGGTTACCAGATCCGCTACACCCTTTCCGGTTGAAGCAATAGTTTTGACCACATGAATTTTCGAAGATACTTCTTCCCCGGAAAGATCCAGCATGGCACGGATATCCGCAACGACCTGATCGGTTCCGTCAATATCAGCCTTATTAACTACAAAAATATCAGCGATTTCCATTATTCCGGCTTTAATGGCCTGAACACCGTCACCCATTCCAGGAACACAGATAACCAGGACCATGTCAGCTGCCTTCACGACCTCCACTTCATCCTGACCGACCCCAACAGTTTCAATGAGAATAATATCCTTGCCGAAAGCATCCAGGATTTTAACAACATCCCGTGCTGACAGATTTAATCCGCCTAAAACCCCCCGGGTGGCCATGGAACGGATGAATACATCGTCAATGCCGCTGACTTCTTTCATGCGCAGACGGTCTCCCAGGAGAGCTCCACCGGAAAACGGGCTTGACGGATCCACGGCAATGATCCCAATTTTAAAACCCCTTGCAGACAACTCACGAGCCAATCGATCCGTAAGCGTACTTTTCCCGGCGCCGGGAGCACCAGTGATTCCGATAACCCGCGCATTGCCGGTCAAGGGATAGATCCTTTGCATTGCATCAAGCCAACCTGCTTCCCGGTTTTCTATACGTGTGATCAATCGCGACAGCGCCCTGACAGAACCGCGCCTCATTTCCGCGATTTGGCTATTCCAGTCCTGCATTCCCGTTTGTCTCCATCCACAAATTAGCTACGAATTTTTATCTTCCTTTGAAAACAGGTTCTCTTTTTTCAAGAAATGCCTTGAATCCTTCCATGAAATCTTCGCTTTTAAGACAAACTTCGAGGGCATACGCTTCATAATCGAGTGCCATAGGCAAATCCATTTTATAAAAGTTCTGCAGCCCCCGTTTGACAAAAGCGATAGGGATAGGTGCATTTTTGGCCATTTTTTCTGCGAGATTATATGTAACAGGAAGCAGCTCTTCGGGCGGAACCACTTTGTTTACCATACCAAGGGAAAGAGCCTCCTCGGCATCTATTATCTCACCGGAAAATAATAATTCGGCTGCTTTAGCATAGCCGACCAGACGGGGCAGAAAATAAATTCCACCCCAATCGGGATGGGCCCCCCTTCGCGTGAACACTTGGCCGAATCTGGCTTTTTCACTAGCGATCCTGATGTCACAAGAAAGAGCAAGGTTACAGCCGCCGCCGGCTGCAACACCGTTGACCGCAGCTATTACCGGTTTTTCGATTGTATTAATGGCCAGAACGACTTTACACATTGTATGTCTTTCGCTGGAAACTTTGTCAGCAAGCGCCTTGGTCTGTCCTGAAACAAATTCATTGACATCGCCGCCCGTGCAAAAAGCCTTGTCCCCGGCTCCGGTGATCACGATTACTCGAATCCCCGGATCTGATCCGGCATCTTCTACTGCTTCAAGGATTTCGTTTCTCATATTACCGGCAAAAGCGTTGTATTTTTCAGGCCGGTTGAGCGTTATGGTAGCTATCTTATTCTTTTTGTCTAAAAGAACATATTCCCATTTCATTATTCACTCCAGAATATTGTGTTCAATTGTTGTGCCAACAGGCTGGCATCCCGCATCAATTCCGGGAAGATTTTTTCTATACTGTCAAGCTGTTTTACCAATCCGGCAATTTGACCGGCCGGCATAATAGCTGTCTCGGCATCACCTCCTGATTGCACATACCTCCCATCTGCCCCCCTGCCTGAAAGATGGCGATCTTCTAACTTTTTATCAGGATTTTGGATCATCTCAACTATTCGGTTTCTTAAAACCCGGATAGGCATGGCGTCTTTTCCGAGAAGAATTGTAGCATTACTGTCAGCATTAACTATAAGTTGTTTGAAAAAATCCGGAACTGGACATTCGTGTGTAGCTACAAAACGGGTTCCCAGTTCAACGCCTTCAGCACCCAATGCAAATGCTGCAACAACCCCCCGCGCATCAGCAATGCCTCCAGCAGCAATTACCGGGATATCCAGCGCATTCGCCAGTTGAGGTACCAGGCACATAGTTGTTGTTCCTTGGCGTCCGACATGACCTCCGGCCTCAAATCCTGTGGCGATGACTGCATCAACGCCACAGGATTGAGCCTTCAGTCCCATTTCAACGGAGGAAACCTTATGCAGCGCTCTCACTCCGGCTTCCTTGATACGTCCTATAAGCTTGGCGGGATTACCGGCTGACGTAGTAATAGTCTTAATTCCGGCATCAATCGCTATTTCAAGAGCATCAAAGGCGTTTGGACGATATATAGGAATATTGATACCGAATGGTTGATCCGTCAGCTCCTTTGCTTTTTTTATCTCTGCTCGCAACCGGTCTGACGAAAGACCGGAGGCGGCGATCTGGCCGAATCCGCCACTGGTTGAAACGGCTGCGGCCATCTCTCCTAATGTGATGAGCCGCATGGGGCCCAGGATAAAAGGATACTTTGTTCCTGTAATATTAATGATTCTATTTTCGTTCATTGTTGGATTCGTGAATTATGTTTACTTCAATTGGGAATTGATAAAATCAGCCACATCCTTGATGGATGCACCCGAAGTAAAAATTCCCTTTACACCCATCTTTTTTAATACGGGGACATCTTTATCCGGGATAATCCCACCAACCATAATCAGGATATCACTAGCATCCTGTTCGGCTAATTTTTCAATGACTTTTCGCGTCAAAGTCAAATGCGCACCGGATAGGATAGAAAGTCCCACCACATCAACATCTTCCTGAACAGCAGCATTTGCAATATCTTCGGGTTTCTGCCTCAGCCCGGTGTAAATAACTTCAAAACCCAGATCCCTTAGGCCATAGGCAATAACCCTGGCGCCACGCTCATGGCCATCCAGGCCCGGTTTAGCAATCAACACCCTGATTTTTTTTTCTGTATTCATCGGCCACCTCTCTATCTCGCTGTCCTTCTCAATCACAATGAAGCCTGTTAGAGATGTATTTCGAGATATTTGGGGTTAAAATAGGCTCTCATATGAGGCCTAAAGCAAACATGCCTGGTTAAACTAGACCAGTATCGACCCCGCAGGCAATCAAGCGCTCAAATTCCTTGGCGGGTTTGAAGAATGCCAGATCATATTTGTTGTAAAATTCCTCTAAACGGTTGGCTGTGTATTTAACGCCTTTCTGACTGACATACCGGCCCGGGCCATGCCAGCAGTCAGGGAAGCCAATCCCCAGAACAGCCCCCAAATCCATGCTGAAATAATTTTTGACAACCCCTTCATCCAGGCAATGAAACGCTTGGTTGACCATCGCGAGTAGAAGCATTTCTTTCACATCTTCCGGGTCTGGTGTCGATATGGATTCATTTCGTGCAATATAGGTTAACGCGGATTTATCCGGTTTCATATCCGGTCCGTAAAAACAGGGTTTTCCCGCTCCCACGTATCCGGCTTCATACATATTAACCAGGGTCTTGGGAACCGTGATCAAATCGGGTTTTTTAGCCTGGAGATATGATCCGGCATGATAGATAACGTTTCCACCTGCTGTGCCGTAAACATTCAAGGGGCCTTGCGGGAAACCGGCTTCAATGGCCAATTGATCTATTTTCCAGGGATCCATCCCCATCTCTGCCAGATAAAAACCGGTCATAACATAAACACCGAATGTCCTGCTGGTATAAAAGCCTGGCCCATCTCCGACAACGATACAAGTTTTACCCTGCTGCCTACCGGAAGCAACAGCTGTTGCGAGGGCAACGTCAGAAGTCTGAGGCCCCTGAATTATTTCCAAAAGAGGCATTAAAGGAACTGGAGAGAAATAATGCATTCCTACAATCATTTCCGGTCTGGGTGATTCAGCCGCGATTTCCTGCATGGGAATGGTAGATGTATTTGACGCAAATATAATGTCTGGATTGACATCTTGTACCTGTTTTAAGATTTTTCTTTTTAAATCAAGATCCTCAAAAACTGCTTCAATCACCAGCGGCACATCTTTCAACACATTATAACTATCGGATAACTGAATATTGGCCATAACCTTATTTTTTCGATCAGATGTCCAGCGTCCTTTTTTTACAAGGGAATCCAGACTCTTATTGATTTTTTCTTTTGCAGCCTTTGCTGTGTTAAGGTCAATATCGATAAGTATGACTTTTATTCCTTTATCTGCACAAACCTGAGCGATACCCTGACCCATCAGGCCGGCGCCAATAATCGCAATGCCAGGTACCGGGATCGTTTTTTTCATGTCGACGCTTGACAATCGCGGGGCAATACTTGTCATTAAAAAGAAAAAATCGACCTTGTTTTTGACATTGGGATGCTCAATAAGCGGTGCAAAGTGGTTTACTTCATTTCTGGCGGCATCTTCAAAGGGCAACGCAAAACCTTCTTCGATAGCATTGATAGCCGCCTTAAAATAAGGCTTTTCCGGGCACACGGCAAATTTATCCCGTAACTTTTTTATTATGGCTTTAAAGGCTTTTTTTGTTGGCTTGGAGGGTTCTTTCCATTCTGGATCATAATTCCGATTGACGAGATCCTGATGGGATGCAATCCATTTTTCAGCTTCACTACGGATTGTTTTCTCATCTGTGATCGTGATTAAGCTTGAATCTGTATATGCTTCAGCAGGAAGCACCTGTCCGCGCATGATGATTTCGACAGCATTTTCAAATCCAATCAGCCTTCTCAAGGTTTCAGGCCCGCCGGCCGCCGGAAAAAGACCGATATTGACTTCAGGCAATCCCAGTTTAGTGCCTGGAGAGGCAAAAATATGATCACATGTCCACAATATCATTTCAAAACCGCCCCCCAGTGCTGTTTGGCCGGGGAGAACCGCAACAACAGGAAATGGGCTCTTCGCCAGTGATGCAAATGCTTCCTGAAGTTTCAATACGGTATATTTCAGATTCAGCGAAGATGCATCCTTCATAATTTCCATCAAGTTTGCACCGTCTAGAAAGCTTTTTTTCTTTGCCGATTCAAAAATAACGCCTTTTACGTTATCCCGGTTTGCTTTTTCAGTAGCGGCCATTAGATCTTTAATGAACTGGTCTCCGATGGTGTTGACCGGCCCCGCTGTATCTATGAGAAATGTTGCGATGTTTGTTTTAGTATCTATTCGGTATATAACTTCACTCATTTTTATCTCCTACAGTCTAAAATAAGTTATTTTTATAAAAACGGATTCAAACCTGAACCATTATTGCTTCACCCTGGGTTAAGCCTCCGCATATGGCGGCTACACCTCTGCCCCCGCCTCTTCGTCGAAGCTCATACATCATCGCCATAGTGATCCTGAGGCCGGATGCCCCCACCGGATGCCCGATAGCAATCGCACCTCCGTTAACATTGGTTTTCGCTATCAAGTCATACCATTTTTTTTCGTTGTTTCCCGCGAGTATCTTGGTGGAAACCAGAGGCATGGCGGCGAATGCCTCGTTTATTTCAATAAGGCTTATATCATCGATGCTCATCTTTGTTCTTTCCAGCAGCTTATTTATTGAGATAGCCGGGATCCAGGATATTCCATTAGGCATATCGGTTTTTCCAACCTGATCGACGATTGTTCCCAGAATACTAAGGTCCAGTGACCTTGCCTTTTTTTCAGTCATAACCACCATTGCGGCGGCTCCGTCATTCAATCCGGGAGCATTGCCAGCCGTTGTAGTCTTGGAACCAAATACCGGTGGGAGCATTTCTATCGCGGCAATGCTCCCTGTAGGGCGCGGCATTTCATCAGTTGTGAAAAGATATTTTTGTCTTCCCTTTTTGACCGGAATAGGCACTATCTCATCTTCAAATTTTCCGGCCTTCATCGCGTTTGTCCACTTGAGGTGTGAACCCATGGCAAAGTTGTCGAGCATGCGTTTGGGCACATCATATTTTTCAGCTCCGTCAGAAGCATCAACCGCTACTGAATTGTAGCCGGGATAAGAAATAGGGAAAATCGGATCAGGCATTTTTACTTCACCAATTCTGACACCGGCCCTGAATTGGCGGCTCATATGGGGTGCACGGCTCATCGCCTCGACACCGATTATAAGAGCAGATTCTATTTCGTTCAGGCGCATACCCCAGAGTGCCATACGAAGTGCGGTAAGGGGCGAACAACATGCGGTGTCAATAGTAGTCGTGAAAACATCCATACCGAGTTTAAGCGCGATCTGTCGGCCTGTAACTGATCCGGTCTCAAAAGAACCGGGTATGCAATTACCAACAAAAACCTGATCAATTTCCTCTTTAAGACTGTCTCCTGCGGCATCAAGCGCAGCATTTGCAGCATGAACAGCCACATCAAGCGGTTCCATTTCGGAAAGAGAGCCCAGGTATTTGCCAAAGGGAGTTCTTTTGGCACTGACAATTACGTATTTTTCTGTCATTTTTCTTTTCCTTTTGAATTTGAGTTAATCCTGTAAGTATATTTTGCATTTCTAAAACGAATATCTCATTGGAATTGTATCAAAATGTTATCCTAGGCCGTCTGGCAGGCATTTGCATGCGTTCAGCCAATACTTTATTTTTTTTGTGCCAGCCCAATAAAGGTTTCCATGTCGTCAAGCGTTTCAAGGGAATCGATGCCTGTTTCCAGCGCTTCAGTCGCTTGAGCGCCGAGTACCGGGGTTGATAAATCCACAAATTTAGCCTTGATCTTGGCCTTTTTTTCTTCAAGCTTTGGTATAGCCTTTAAAATATCTGAAACAGCTGTAAAGGATTCCCCTGAAATCGTTTCAATCTCGACCCTCGCCTCCAGAGCCTGGAAATCCTGAGTCTGTTTGACAGTTATCTTTTTCATAAAATTCCTGATCGCAGGACTCTTAATTTTTTCATCAGTAAATGCCTGCATGCCTGTATTTTCATATAGAACCGCATTGGCCACGCAGTAAGGGATGCAGAATTTCCCTTCCAGGCCGTTGTTAGCTTCCATTTTGCTTGCAGCAGACAAGGCCAGTGCGGAAGAAAAGACCCTGATTTCCTTGATGTCATCCGGTTGTATATTTTCTTTCTGAATGATGGAACGGGCGGCTTCGATGGGGGAATGGGTAGCATGGCAGGAAGCGTGATATTTTTGTGACAAATTTTCAATTTCCCAGGTCTTGCCGAGCGTGTTAACCACTTCCTCGTTGACGTTGCCTTTAAAAACCTTGAAGAATCCGTTGTCCCCTTCAAGTATATCTTCAGCCCCGGTAAAGCCTTCTCTTGCGAGAAGTGCAGCCATAAGTCCTGCTTGAGCAGCTTTCCCAGCATGAAAGGCTTTGCACATTGTTCCAAAGGATCTTTTCAAACCAGAAGCCTGAGTTCCGGCGATCCCCAAGGCGTTGAGTGCCTGTTTCTCATCCAGATCAAGCAATTTAGAGCAGCCGGCGGCTGATGCAAAATGTCCGATCGTTGAGGTAGGATGACATCCTGACATATAATGCTCAATTCCTCCACATGCTCCGATAACCGCTCCTGTTTTCAACGCGATAATATAAGCTGTAAGGAAATCACTGCCGGATTTTCCCATCCATTCGGAAAGCGCAAGGATAGAGGGAAATATCGTAACGGAAGGGTGTCCCAGAAAATGCTCCAGCGTGTCATCATAATCAAGAACATGGGAAGCCGCTCCATTAATAAGAGAGGCCTGGCTTGCCGTTTTTTTGGTACCATGGCCCAGCAAGGTGGCATGCTCATATCCACCCATAAGATCGGCATATTTTATCAGCTTCTCAACCAGAGGATCATCCTTCCCGGCAATTGTCACCCCCAGCCAATCCTTAAAAGCCACCTTGGCATGGTCAAACACATAGGAGGGAATGTCAGCATTTTTCGTATGGGTAATAAAATGAGCCAGTGTTTTGGTCAGTTCGATGGTTTTTTCCGGCATATTGAATACCTCCTCATACACAAACAATGTAATTAATAAATTTGCCCTCTGTCCGGGTGGATGCTTCGACAAAAAAACGGGTCTATGTTTTTCACTTAACTTTTATGCCAAGGCAGCCTTGCATCCGGATTGCTCCAGAATACGGCCAGAAATAATGAGATCAGAAAGCCTCCCAGGCAAAAAGCAGCAATCATTGCTCCTGTAATCTTTTCGGTATCAATGCAGTAAAAAAGCCAGCCGCCGATCAGCAGGTTGACCCATCCCCAGATGACATTAATCGCCGGGCCGGATTTTCGGGAAAAGGGCGTCATGTGACTTTTGCCGCAAATTCCCTGGACCAGATGGGGAATCGCGTTGAATAGAAAAATACTTGAAAAGAATGCAGATATAAGATCAGCCATAGTTGTTCTCCGCCGATTAAAATTTAAGCTGAAAGCTACACCTGTTGTGATGTTTCTCTTTAATTCAAATTAATGCCGCTTTGGCTTCACCAAAAACATCCCTGAGTACATCGCAAATTTCCTGCAATGTAGCATAACTCTTAACGCAAGCCATGATGTCAGGCATCAGATTAATCGACTCATCGGCTGCGTTCTGTTTCAGCTTCCTGAGATTTTGAGCAACCAGCTTGTTATTTCGTTCACGTTTAAGGTGGAGCAGGCTTTCTTTCTGGCGCTGCTCTGCGGTTGCCATCAATTCTTCCGGATACACTTCTTCAACACTGCGATTTACCTTAACGTCTATCTCGTGAGGACCCGTGAAACAGTTGACACCCACAACAAATTCTTCCTGATTTTCGATTCTTTTCTGTTTCTCATAACTGCTCTTGGCGACGGCTTTTTGCATGTACCCATTTTCAATGGCCCCAACAGCACCTCCCATTTCCTGGATTTTGTCAAATTCCGCTTGAGCCTCTGTCTCTATTTCATCTGTGAGTGTCTCCATAAAATAAGAGCCTGCCCAAGGATCCAAAGCCTCGCCCAGCTTGGCTTCATATATTAATATTCTCGTACCGTCATAGACTAGTTGCTGGGCTTCCAGGCTATGGCCCAGCCCAAGCGGTTCATCAAAGGGAGGGTATACGCCCGGCAATCCACCGGACATTCCAGCCGCCATGGCACCCACAACGGATCGGATCAGATTGTTAAGAGGCCTTTGCAATGTTGTGCTGCTACACCCTATGTGGGCAGTGGAAATCTGCCTGATCATCATACTCCGGGGGTTTCGGGCTCCGAAACGTTCCTTCAGCATTCGTGCCCACATTCTTCTCGCTGCCCGTTGAAATGCGATCTCTTTATAAAACTCCATGCTGCCGCCGAAAGCATTGAAAGTAAAACGAGGTGCAAACACATCTATGTCCAGCCCTGCATCCAATCCGGCCTGAAGATATGCGGCACCGATCGCCATGCTGAAGGCTAGATCCTGGACCCTTGTGGCTCCGGCTTCACGCATATGGTATCCGCCGATGCTGGTAATATTAAACTTGGGCATATGTTCAGAACAAAAAACAAGTGTGTCACGGAAAAGGCGGAGAGATGGGCCAGGTGGGAAAATATAGGTGCCACGGCCTACAAATTCTTTTAAAATATCATTTTGGGGCGTTCCTCTTAGTTTATTAAGTGGAATACCGCGTTTTTCAGCCAGCGCAGCGTACATTGCTATAATAACCGCAGCAGGGGCATTAATAGTAAAGTTCGATGCGATTTTATCCAGATCCAGATCCCCTTTATAAGGTTCGTAGATGATTTCAAAATCCCGCAGGGAATCTATTGCCACACCCACCCGGCCGACCTCGCCTTCGGCATAGGGATCATCCGAATCGTAGCCGCATTGTGTCGGTAGATCCATTGCGATGTTTGGAGCACCCTTTCGTCCCAGAGAATGCATTCGGATTAGATAATCACGGTAGTCCTCAGGGGTTCCGAAACCAGCATATTTCCCGGCGCCGCTTGTGCCCCATTCAAAACGCGTTTCTGCTTTTGCCATCATTTCAGCAAAAGCCTGCCACTTCGGAATCGGATAATTACCCCCGGTAAAGGGATATTGTCCCGGGAAGCCCACGTCTTCGAGGAAATTATAATCTTTTACATCAAGGGGAGTATAAAAACGTGTGGGACTTTCCTTCAGGCCGAATTTATTCAGATATGGCAAAACCACTTTTTCCTGCCACTGTTTAAATGCCTGTTCTATCTTTACTTGATTCTCTTTTTTATCCTTCATCATGACCTCCCATCATGTGGTCTTCCTATGCTTATCGAGGATATTGAAAAACAGGGGCGCAATTATTTAAAACGGTTTCAGCTCATTGACCGGTTAAAAAGATGTCCCCCGGTAAAACTGCGTCATTCAAGCAGGTTACCTTTTTTTAGTTCGGATTTCTTAATTTTTCCGGAGGCAGTCATCGGAAGGGCATCTATAATTTCAATGTGGGCGGGGAATTTATATTTCGCCACCTTGCCTGTGAGAAATTCGTCAACTTCTTGTTTGGTGATGGTTTCGCTTTTTTTGCAGACGATAAAGGCTTTGCCTGCTTCACCCCATTTGTCATCAGGCACTCCGATAATAGCCACATTTTCAATTTTGGGATGGTCTATAAGTACCTTTTCAATCTGTGCCGGATATACATTTTCTCCACCGCTGCGATACATATCCTTGGCCCTGTCAACGATATAAAAGTAACCCTCTTCATCCATGAAGCCGAGATCGCCTGTATGGAGCACTCCATCAACTATGGTCTCTTTTGTCTTTTCAGGAAGATTCCAGTAGCCGCTCATCACCGTGGGACCTGATGCTACAATTTCACCGATTTCTCTGGGCGGGAGTTTATTCCCGTTCATATCCTGAATCCATATATCCGTAAAAAAACCAGGCAAACCTATTGATCCTTCTTTTCTGATGATATCTTCTTTTGGGAGTACCATCATGGCCGAGTTTTCCGTCTGTCCAAAGCCTTGTTGCATGTACAGTCCTTTGGCCGCCAGTTCTTTAAGCAGGCTGACGGGAGTCCTTTCCCCACCTCCCAATACATATCTGACACTACTCACATCGATGTTATCCAGCGCATTTGCCTGTAAGATAAGTCGCCACATGGTGGTCAAAGCAAAAATCACTGTTGGTTTATATTTCTCGATATCTTTGGCGAACTGTTCCGGCTCAAACCTTAGTCGCATAATAAATGAAGCTCCACGGCATAAAACAGGAGTTGCTATGATAAACAATCCACCAGAATGGAAAAGAGGCAACTGTGACAGGAAAATATCGTCCTTAGACATATCGGTATAAGTCATAATTTGAAAATTCTTAAAATATGTCTGTCCATGGGAAAGCAATGCTCCTTTGGGATTGCCGGTTACGCCTGAGGTATATATAATAGCAAGCGGGTCATCCAGATTTATGGATTCTACAAGTTTCGGTTCATCTGTTGAATAACCGTCAATCTCCTTATGAAAATCACGAGCCCATTCCGGACATTCAGGCAAGCCGGGAATCCCTATTTTTAGCCATAAAAACTTGTCTTCTTCGACTTTGACCGAAGAACGGATCGGCTCAACATTACCAGCGAATGCATCATGAAAAACAAGTAGGCGGGAACCGCAATCATTAAGCTGATATTCAACCTCGCCGGCTACCATACGGACATTCAGGGGAACAAAAATAAGCCCGAGTTTAGCAGCCGCTAAATAAACTGCCATAAATTCCGGGCAGTTTGCCAGAAGAACTGAAATGCGATCGCCTTTTTTCAGGCCCTTTGAAAGAAAATAGTTGGCAACACGGTTTGTCTCTTCATTTAACTCCTTGTAACTCACAGGATTATCTTCAAAAAAAAATGCTATTTTATCCGGTGTCATACGAGCTCTTTTAGTGGCAATTTTTCCGATGTCCCACTTCATTGTCATTGGATTCCTCCTTTTTAACAATACTTATAATTATTTCTCTCCCTTGTTTGGTTAAGATATAATTTTATTCGGTTTATTGTTTTGCATTAGATCAGGTAATATCAAATGGATTTTTCAAAATAAGATATCATACAAAACTTGTGCCAATTTTGGGAAACAGTATAAAATAAATTGAAGGGAGAAAGTAAGAATCAGGCAGGGAGCAGGTTTTGAGTAAAAAAATTTAAAAAAAATATTTCTTATGACTCTTTACGAACTATTTTTGATCTATAATTTGAATCAAAAATCGGACACATTGTCTTTTTTTGCAATAGTGTCCGAATTTTGATCTTTTTTAAACCCAAGAAAAGATTCTTTCAGGTTAAAATCCGAGAGCTTCCTTGAAAAAATCATCCTCAATATTATTGCATTTGATGATTGACGCCTTTCCCTCCTCAAAGAAGGGTGCTTAGGGTATATAAGTCAACTTTCATGGTTTAATCCCCATAAGCCGTATTCCCTTTTCAATATTTTCCTTAAAATACCAGCAACACATCTCAATATAATCGTTACACGATTGCCCGTCATATACTATCCATGGGAAAATACAGCTTGTCCACAGAACCGCTGACGGAACAGTGCACTGTATCTGTCTTGACGGGATTTGATGAGTTTTTTCCATTTTTTTGTGATTCGGATGATCGGTTATCCCTGCAATATAAAGCGATCTGCATCTATCCTCTGGAGAAATATGAAAGACCGGTGAGGAAAAATTGATCCCAAACCTTTTAAATATATCACGGGC
>CAYVIE010000069.1:0-14181 GCA_964451355.1 uncultured Desulfobacteraceae bacterium | reverse complement strand
CGCTTAGCAAAGCTTGGACCATCAGCTTAGCTGATGGTTTATGGTATTAATTAATCTTGTAATGTATGATCTTTGTTTCACCACGACGCTCTATTTGAATTTCCACAGAATCTGACGATTTAAGATTTTCATAAAATTTCAATGCATCATCAACTGATCTGATCTCCTTGCCGTTGACACCCTTTACTATATCTCCACTTTTCAAGCCCATCTGTTCGAATATTGAATTTCTGCGAATTCCTGACAGGAGTATCCCCTGAGGCTCACCGTCCTTGAAGTATGGTCTGATTCGAATCTGGCGCATGAGCTCATTTATGTTAGCAAGGGACTCTTCAATCTTGTCCCTTGAGACTTCAACCGTTTCTTCAAGAGGAGGCTCATCAGTGGATATTTGACCTTTTAGATAAGATCCCCCGGATGAAATACGGTTTTTCGTATTGACAATATCAGCCATTTCAAGGATCTCGTCCTTGCCATCCACAGACAACACGACCTTTTTGCGAAGTATGAGCTTAATTTTCGCATTCTGAACCGAATCTCCCTGGGCATAAAGCTGTTGTTTCTTGTTTTTTGTATCTTCAATTACTGCATACGATTTTTCACCGATACCCGTGATGGTTCCCCAGAGTTTAAGATTCAGCCTGGTTTTTTTCAATTTCTCGATATCTTCAAGAGCAATCTGTTCCGGCTCCTTTTCCGGAGCTATGGTCGCAAACAGATCCCTGTTGATTACAGGCTGGTATGATGAGAAACGTATGCCTTTTGATTTTCCTTTTTTGGTGGGGCGGACAGCAAGGGATCGCTTAGCTTCAGCTCGCACTGTATATGCCATAGAGGCCAGATCAAGTCTGGTTGACACGGCGGCATAAAAGATCCGAACCCCTGTGTAAACCAAAGTGGTAATCAACAAAAGATTTATGAACCAAAGGATTTTTTTTATCATCAAAAACAATACCTTTTAATCAGCAAACACCGGCCATGCCGGTGCAGATTTTGTTGTCATCCTTCCAAAATGGTGTTGTATACCGAATCAGATATTCATATCTGAAGGGTGAACGGATAATAACAGCTTCTAATTTCCTACAGAATAATGAGGCATCTCGAAAGATCCAGTGATCCTGAAAGGAAGTCCACCCTTTTCAAGATATCTTCTTGGAAAAATTCCTCCAATCTTTTTGAGTAAAGAGGGCCTGGGGACAAGAGTACCAGAAATATCAACCCTGCTTTTTGAAAAAGGCAAATTCAAATTAATGGTGCCCGTTGCTTTCAATTCCAACATGTTGCCTTTTGCCTCCACCTTTTTCAAGGTGACCATATTCCTGTTTATTGAGAATTCAATAGAGATATTGTCGAAATCAAGCTTCGCTATGCCGAACCGTTTCTGGGCAAAACGTATTCCTGCTTTGCTGAAATCTATACGTCCTTCCCCCTTGCCGCCACCATATAGCGGACCATTATATGAAAGCTTTCCTTCCGCCTTCCCTGTCAGGTGATTTTCATGCAAGAGAGAAAGAAAGTCCAGTTTTTCTATATCGATTCCCTGGAAGGATAATACTGTATCAATATCGGCGATATCCGAAGCGAATTGTAAAGTTACCGCGGCCTTTATTTCACCTGAAGCGATTTGTGTATCAATATTAAATTTTTTTTTCGCGTTAAAAACAGAAAGAAGCTGTGGCCTGACAAGAACACGTTGAGCATGGACCAGGGGATTGCCGGAATAAGAAAGGCTAAGATCAGACATCTTCAGGCAAAGCGGCAAGGCTGGGCGTATCCTTTCCACAGAAAAAACCAGCCCCGGCTTTGAAGCAGCTATCCGTGCCTTCAGATAATTCTTTATGCTCTGTTCGGGAAATAGAATTACCAAAAACAGAATCGTAATACATAAACAATATAATGAATAAAAAAATATTTTTTTCAACAAACCAGCCACCTGCAAATAATTCGGTTATCAACTCGGTTATAATTTTATGTAATCGATTCAGGTAGTGACTTCTGACATGTCGATTTCCAAACCATTTGTACGCGGCATACCGCGTAAACCAAAATTTGTGGAAATTCAATATGTTATCCAGATAGAATACGGCTTATGACAATACCGTTTGAACTTCCATAATTACTGTCAGAAGTGCGTATTCACCATCTCCCCTGGTTATCGACAACCTGTTTATCCGTATCATGGGATCGGCATGTTCCACTCTGTAAAGATAATCTGTAAGCTGCTTAATGCCTATATCCTGAATTTTAAGTTCCACGATGGAAAGTTTGAGACCAGTATCAGGTTCATTAACTGTCTTGGGTTTCATGTAAGTTATCTTTTCCTTTACTCCTGTCTGACCGGCAAGTTGGTCAAGAAAGGAAAAAAGTGTCTTTCCCTTCAATACAGATCCTCTTACATCAGCAGTATCGCGTAAAGCCATTATGGCTTGGTATTCTGCGCGTAGGGCAAGTATATCAGACAGGCCCTTCATTTTAGCTGCGACTTTGGTCTCAAGACTCGCCCGCTTGACAAAAACCGGTTTGATAACTTTTCTATGAAGTATGAAGGCAACAATCATGCAAGCTGCAGCAATAACCAGTATTTTCTCTCGCCTGTTTAAAACGATTCCCGTCTTTAGTTTTTTTATATTTTTTATTGTTATATTCATAAATTATATTATCTATCAAATTTTTATGAGGCCAGGGTAGCCTTGATTTTGAACCTGACCCTGTTTGAGTTTTTATCCATATTTGCAGAGCTTATGGTTATCTCCGTAAAATATGCTGACCTTGCAAGCCCGTTCTTGATAGCGTCCACAGAGTTGAATGTGTCGGTGGTTCCAGAAATTATCACCTTGTTTTCATCCCTTGTATATCGTGTTAGCACAACACTAACATTTTCGGGTATAAGCCTGCTTATATCATTTAATATATCTATATTGGTGATATGATTGCTTAACCCGTGCCCATATGATTTCTTCTCTTTGATGGAATCAACAGCTTTTCTTAGTTGAGCAACAGGGTCGACTATAACGGTCTCTTGCGGCAGAGTGGCCTTGAAAATTTCGATGGTCTGCGCTTTGAGATAGGCGGCTTTTTCCTGCAGAAAATGCGCTTCTACCACTACTTCGAAAATCAAAAAGACCGCAACAAAAAGCATGAGCATAAATGTGGAGATGATTTCATTCCTGTTTTCTCCCCAATACTTTTGCAGGATATATTCCTGGCGTACAAAGTTTATACCGGTTATTCCGGAAAGTTCCATTGCGGCCATTGATAATGCATTTGAAAAAGCATCAGGCTCCATGTTGCAATCGTCTGGAAGAGGGCCAATTTTTGCCGTAATGTCTTCGTAAAATTTAAAGGGTTTAACCCTTTTACCGAGCATGTGTGAAAGTATGTCAGATATCTCAACAGCATGGTTGCCAAAGCCTGCCAGATATATGGAAGTGGGAGTGAAGTCTATGCCCGCTAATGGTTCGCACGCAGCTTCGAGAAACCTGATCTCTTTGGCGAGTCTTGCAGCGGTCTCATCATAATTATTACCTGCTTTGCATCTTCGAAACCTTGCGGTAAGTATCTCACTATTGTCAATAGCGACA
The DNA here is from genome assembly GCA_964451355.1 of uncultured Desulfobacteraceae bacterium. Classification (GTDB taxonomy): domain Bacteria; phylum Desulfobacterota; class Desulfobacteria; order Desulfobacterales; family Desulfosalsimonadaceae; genus CAYVIE01. The sequence goes on along the minus strand of CAYVIE010000069.1, from coordinate 10,600 downwards.
AAAGTGTATCCGTCACCATCTGCATGAATGACCATGAAATCATCAGGAGAATCCACTGATAAATGTATGAGCGCTTCAGCAATGGGGAAACCGGGAGGTGTGGCAACTCGGCATGAAATGTCAGCTGAGGCCAGTACATCCCTGACCATGTTAATATCATCAAGCTGGGCTACACAAGCCAGGACATGCGAATGTTCGCCGACACGGCGGCAATGGAAATCTATAAGAGCGTTTGAGCTATCAAAAGGTAAAAACGGCTCAAGCTCCATGGGTAAGACTTGACGAATTTTTTTTTCGTCATGAAAGGGGAGGTATATGTTCCTGTAAAATGCTATTTGGGGTGGACATGATACTAAGGCCACGGCTCCATCTGTATCTATTTCCCCAAGAAGTTCGAGAAGCCGATCCTTCACGTGGGTTTTGGACGAGTCATCCGTTACAAGCGGAAGTTCTTTTACAAATTCTACTCTATTTCCTTTAAGACCTGAATGTATCAATGTGGCCGCGATACTCGCAACCTTGATTTCTATAGAAAGAATTTTTGTGGTCATCCGTTTTCTTATTATTTTATATTAATTCAATTGGTTCATCTTCTTTGTCAGGTTTGCAAAAATAACTGTATCAGAAATAAATACTTCCGCAAAAAGTGTGTTTCATCCTTTTTACGTATCTTGATCTGATAATCATGGTCCCCTCATAACCTATTTATACGTCCAGTTCAATACCCGGCATGTGGTATTTCCGGTCTTCTTGTCCTTTTCTCTGTACACCACAACCTGTGCTGAAAGCCTTGTGTCGTTTACCTGAGCAGTGCAATCAATCCTGAAAAAATCACTTTGAACAGTTATCAGTTCTGGTTTTATCTCAATATCACTGCAGCCGGGAACATCCTTGTACCATGTCGGGCTCGAAAGATCATGGACATAAGTATCATTTGCCTTTTCTACCCTGTAATCGCATATTTCGCTGGCTAAAAACTCTTCACCCGGTGGCAGCATGGCAGCTATGACAGCGGCTGGCGCTGTATTGATATTTATTTTCCCGGGAAAGGTAAACTTATGTTTATCAGCTGGATCAGGGACCATGCCATAAACCGTTATATAATCAAAAAGCCCCGACATATCTGTTCCCATGGATGAAAACAGTTCAGGAGGTATACCTTTAATACGCATGAGTTCATTTATGTCATCAATAGGGCCGTTTTTGCATCCATAGGGCGGATCAAGACTTCTGTAATAATCATCTTCTGCCCCAGAAATTCCGGTAATTGCATCATTATCTCCGAAATCGAGCCAATCCTTTACTGGATTTATTATATTAGCCGGCGTTATCGGTTCAGAAAATATTTCATCAACCATTTCGCGTCGCTTTGCAAGGAGCATGTCAAAAAATTTATACCAGAGTTCCTGCTGGGCCGGTACGAAATCCCGACCCTTGGGATAGGCGACAAGAGCGTTTATCTGGATACGTGACAGCTCATCGGAAATTTCAATAATAAGGCGGCGATTACCGGAAACAAGGGATTGAGTATACTCCGCAACAATGGCTGGATCAGCCCATTCTTCCTGAAGAGAATCTATTTCAGTTTCCTTTTTATCCTTGATAAGGATGGATTCTGCTAACTGGACTCCCGAACAAAGAAGCTGATTTGCCGCCACCCGATCACGTAAGGTTGCAACACTTTCAGCGGTGTCTCTTATCCTGCTGTTTAAAGCAAATGCCCCTGCAAGAACAACCGTAATGACCCCTAGTACAGTGAGCAGAGCCATGCCCTGCTGGTTATTAATTCTTGACATCCTTGATCTCCTGACGAATTACAGGAATCGCTATTCTGGTTGCAAAATCATAAACGTTATTGCCTGATCCGATTGATAAACGGATCTCCACAGCGGTAGGAGTTGCATATTCATAGTCTTCGGAATCAGAATTCCAGGTTTCATGAGGTTCCTGTTCGCTGTCAAAATAGATAAATTTCAGTGATCTGACATCAGTACAAAGTATAGGATCGGTTGAATTCATAATATCTTTTTCAGTGTAATCATCTTCGATATCATAGGGGAAAGGCGTATCAGATCTCCTTAAAAGAAACGACCCATCTTTATGAGGATCAGGCGTGACATAATACACGATTTGTGCAAGGCTGGCTTTGGTGCCTCCGCTCATCAGTATATGTCCTGTAGATACAAATCTGAGCCGGGAAAATGATTCCCCGTTGATAAAGGTCTCATCCCCAACCACTCTGTAAGGATCTGGGGGATCGTTGAATCCCGGGGGTTGATATTCGGGATACATTGTTACGTAAAGCCCAGTCAAATCGGCAGTCATGCGCCACAGGCATGCCTGTGCGCTCTCATGGGCATCAAGACCGGAAAGAATATCCTTATTGCGGGCAATCGATGCATCTAGAGATGTATATAATACAGTTGCCACGATAGAAAAGATTAACATAGCAAGAAGCAACTCAATGAGTGTAAGACCGGACTCGGAATAACAGGGGATGTTTTCTGTTTGTCTGCTGCAATCTTTTTTGCTGGTATGTGGCTTGAGCTTATTATCGCAGTAAGTATGCCCTGCAACAAGTAAGCAAAGATTGCTGTCCGCCCGTGATGTATCCTGTTCAATTTTGTTATGGTATATTTTATTAATTGAATTCTTCCTGCAGAGCTTCATAATGAATTTTCTCCGGATTGCCTGAGAAAACTCTCCACTTGATACTCAGCGCCCGACATTCTGTTTTTTATTAGAACCGATATTTTATAAAGTTCGGTAGTCTGGGATTCCTGGGCGACTGAAACGGGAATGGTTTCAACAGTACGTTCCCATTCATAACCATCAATTTTCAAGTCCTGGAAATCGCCGGAACTACTTCCCAGAAAGGATTCGGGATCCTCCCAGGCTTCAGAGATTTTCAGCTGTGCAAGGTAGGGAGCCTGAACATAGAATCGGAAAGCCGCGTTCATGTCAATACTTTGTGCATAAAGGCGCATAACAGAAATCATCACTATCGATAAAACAAACACGGCCACCAATACCTCAAGGAGGGTGAAGCCTGCGGTACGGCTGTCAGCCCGCATTGGAAACCTCTATAGTGCGAATTACAGGAAGGAAAGGTTCTATTATTATGTCTGATTTATTGCCATTGTTCTGCCGTGTATGAATGATTGCGAAATCAGAATAACCCTGGGGATAAAAATGTATTAAACATTTTCCTGAACGAACCTCGGGCGTTGAAAAAAAGCTGACTCCTGTTACTGTGACTCCGTCTGGAATGTCAAATTCAATTTCAGTAAAAGAGCTTGATGTATTTTTTTCTCTTTTGATTCCTGGATTCATTGATTCTTCTTCTGTAAACAGAGGTGAACCCTGGAAGATGTTTGAAGAATCTTGGCCTCGCATGCCCGTGATTTTCTGGGCGTCAATATCAATGGACAGCAAATATTGTGTCCTATCGGTGATTGCACGATTTCTCAGATCACGTGTCAAGGAAATCAACCTGTTTACGAGGGTGTCTTGGCCTCCACCGACGAAAGCTGTATTTATGCTTGGGATGGCGAATGTGAGGAGAACGGAAAGTATCGCGATTACAACAATCAGTTCTATCAGTGTGAAACCTTGCGGATCTGATTTAATTAAACGGGCAAGGATCATGCTCTTCGGTCTTGTTTTTTTGAGGGCTTGGAAACGGTTGCCGATAGAAATTCCTCTGAACTACCAGTTCCCTTTCCAACCCCTCGTTTGGAACCAAAATATCAAAGGCGATTTCAAGACAATTTTTCGATAATAGTCTTATGTACCAGATGGTTGACGCCAAAACAGATACCAAGAGATTACGTGCCGATAAATTCAGACAAAATGTTTCCCGATCCTGTGGCATATCTTCTCAATCAATCTCCCAGCTGTTTATATCGGCGTTTTTCCCTTCCCCACCCGGGGCTCCATCCGCGCCGTAGGATATAATGTCAAAAGGGCCGTGGACACCCGGGCATAAGTAAACATAATCATGTCCCCATGGATCCTTTGGAACCTTTTTATCTTCAAGGTAGCCCCCTTCCCTCCAGTGCTTAGCGCCCTGGTTTCCTCCCGGCGGTTCCACAAGCGCCTTTAGCCCCTGGGATGTTGTAGGATAATCACCGTTATCGAGCTTGTAAAGCTTGAGAGCAGACGAGAGTGCCTTGATGTCGACTTTGGCCTTCATCCGTCTCGCGTCATCTGGTGCACCCATAAAGTTCGGTACGACAAAAGCGGCAAGAATTCCAAGGATCACTATGACAACCATGAGCTCGATCAAGGTGAATCCAGAACTATCAATGGCTCTGTGTTGCATCTTCTTCATCATAAGGCCTTCCATTTCATTGAATTTTGGTTGTATGACATTTTTTGCTGAACCACAGGATTCGGTTTTTAGTTCCATGAGACTCAATATTTTATTTGCTCCTGAATACATGTACACTTATTTGTACGTCAAATACACAGAGGCAATCGTTCGATAAATATGTATTTTTGTTAGATTTTAAATCAATATGTTTGATGAATCAAGAACTTGACGTATCAGTTAAAAGTTAATCAAGCCTCAATAAAATTCAAGCTGCATATTGCCCTGAATAACCATAAGATGTAAATAAATTTAATATGTTTGTTGTCTCGTTCTATAATCTGTTTGTTGTCTCGTTCTATAATTGATAATCTCGTAAACTTTCATGATTTGCTGCAATCACCCCCGAGCATGAAAACAAGGCTGTTTTTCACCACGGCTATGGAGGTGTTTTCACGGTAAAAAGCGAAAAACGCTTTTTTACGAGACGGGGGAGGGCTTCCCTTCCCCCGCCATTTGAAATGAATTCAAATGGTTCCACCCCCATCCCCGGCCGGGGCTAAACCACCTTCGGCCGGATGATGGTCTTTTAACGAGTCAATCATATCAATTATATAACATACATTTTTAAAAAGGGAGCCTAAAGTGAAAAGCATGCAGAATATCCCTGTATTAATAGCTGTAAGCTCCGGTCGGCCTGGCTTTCTTCTTCCCGGGCTGAAGGAGGTACTATACGATGCCGGTAGTGATCACGGCTTCCGTCCATCATTATCCAGCGATAGGTTTAACCCGGAAGACAGGTACAGGCTGGTTGTTGTCAAGTCCGAACATATAGATCCAGATGAAATATATGAAAAAGCCGAAAAGATTATCAGCTCATGGAATCAAACCTCGCCTGTAATCGAACCTCCGATTTTCCTGGGATCCAGTATTCCATATGGGAAACTGGCATTGCTGTTTCCCGGACAAGGCAGCCAGTATATCGGCATGGGTGCAGGCCTGAGAGCCATTTTCACGGACATAGATATTTCGTGTGAATCGGCCCAGAACTTTTTCTCAGGAGATAAACCTCTGGCTGATTATGTATATATAACAGACAGCCAGAACGATTTGCAGGATGCCGAATTTTCCTTACGCCGGACAAATGTTGCGCAACCGGCCATAGGGGCTTTGAGTGCTGGTTTTCTTTCTGTGATTAAACGATTCAAGGTTGATTTTAACATTACAGCCGGACACAGCTTTGGAGAGCTGACAGCTCTTATGGCTGCTGGCTGGCTGCAACCCGACGACTTTTTCTGGCTGGCGTCACAAAGGGGAAGCCTGATGGACGCAGCTTGCGGCCCAGGCAAAGGGGCCATGTTGGCAGTTATAGCTCCCATAGAAAAAATAAAACGCCTGCTTGAGGATTTTGGAAGCTCCCTGATACTTGCCAATATTAATTCCCCATCCCAGGGCGTTGTATCGGGTCATGAAAGCGCAATCAAACACTTTGCTGAGTTTTGTAAAGAAAAACGCATAAGATGTGTGCTCCTGCCCGTATCGGCGGCATTCCACAGCCCGCTTGTAAATGAAGCCGCAGTACCATTCTCGGAGCAGCTGGGAAAAATCAAATTTTCTCCTACGGGCATAGATGTATATTCAAATACAACGGGAGATAAATATCCATTGTCTCCTGAAGCCGCAAGGGAGCTCCTTTCACGGCAGTTGACCTCTCCTGTCGATTTCATGGGAGAAATCGAGGCCATATTCAGAGACGGCGCCCGCACTTTTGTCGAAGTCGGACCCAAAGGAATACTCACGGGCCTTGTCCGCTCAATCCTGAAAGGTTCGGGGGCAGTAGTAACTGCATCCAACCCATCGGCCAAGCCGGAAAAGGATCTTCTCGATTTTGCACATTGTATAGCCACCTGCGCTGTGACAGGCCATTTAAGCGATCCATGTGCGTGGAATGCTTTTGTCCGGCCATGACAGGCAAAGAGCACTACATACTCTACACTTCTGTTCCGCAGAACGGGCAGAAGGAAAAGTCCTCGTGCATAAGTGGTTCGTTACAGTTTTTACAAACACTCGGAACCGGTGCTAACTCAACGATCAACTCTCCTTCTATCACCGGGACCATTTTCTTGTCCTCTGCGTAATTGGCCGTCTTTATCACCCTTTTTACTATGCCGTCAGTCGGGGAAACCACAGCCTTTTCCTGCTTCATAACGGATATATTGAAAAGCTCTTCCCCTTTCTTCACAATGTCGCCGGGCGCTACGTACATAACCCATAACTCTCCATTGCATGGCGCAGGGACATGATAAACATTTTCAGGATCAGCCATTTCAATGCGTGAGCCGGTATCCCCTCTTGCCTCCCTAACCTTGACCTCGAAGGTTATTATTTCAGAATCAAGGAGGTAGCGCACAACAACGATTCCACTTGCCCTGGGCTTAGAGATATCAAATATTTGCATTTTATGGGGTTTGCCATGGCTGTCTGTGAATTCAAGTTCATCGCCGGGAGCAAGCCCCTCGAACCACACATCAATGGGAATATTATTGGGATCGCCGAACTTTTTCTGGAATTCGATGGTCTTTATGGCGTCACCCGGATGATTCAGATATATGATAAGCTCTTCCTGTGTGGGTTTTCGATTGATGCTCTGGGCAAGCTTTTCTTTCTCGATTTCAATATCTATGGGTTCAAGGGATTCAAGCGGGGAGGACTCGGTGCGCTTCTTCATTGCGGCCTTGTACTCAGGGCCAAACGCACTCTGATATACCCATTCAGGGGGAAACCCCAGGGGGAGCTTACCGAATCTTCCCAACAGCAAGTCCCTGAAAGCATCATTCGCATCCTGATATATCATCAGGCGCTGTTTTTTTATGTCATCAGTCAACTCTTCTTCCGGTGTTACCGCGACCGTTTCCAGGACATTGAGAAGTTTCCTGACATGCCGTTCCCCTCCCCTTTTATAAGCCCCTGTTACAGCCAGGAAAGCTGTATTCCAGGTAATCTGAGAGCCAGGGGTGACATCGTGATAACGGACGATCTGCCTGGTTCCTGCCAGAAAACGAAGCATATATGGAAGCAGGTGTATGTAACCCTGCTTGGCAGCTCCTTCCTGGGATGAAGATGTCGCTCCACCAGGCATGCCATGATTAATCACATCATAATCTATCCCTTGGAAGTAAGGCGCGCAATAACGATCAAAAAAGGGCATCACCTGTTTTAAAATGAAGTTAGCGTCTATGATCGCATCTCTGTTGATAAAAGATTTAAGGCCGAACCTTTCATTTATATATGAGGCTGTGGACAGAATCTCACCCTGGCCATACCACCTGACAGAAGCTCCGATAGCTGTATCAACTATATGCGCGCCTGCTCCTGCGGCCTCTGCAACAGCAGGTACAAAAAGACCATCTGTATAATGCCTGTGGTAATGAAGAACAAGGGCGGGATATTTTTTGTTTATCTCAGATACCAGTTTTTTTATGAACCAGGGCGGACAGACTCCGGCCATATCCTTGAGCCCCAGTATAATCATTTCAGACGCTTTGCTCTTTGACACCCCGGCCACATCAGCCACCATGGATATTATTGATTCAGTGACCGAAAGGTAATGTTTTACATCAAACCCTTTTGCGTAGGATAACGAAATGGCGGGCTCAAAGATATTGTGATCAGAGTTCAGGACCAGTTCAGCAAAGGGACGCATATTTTCAACGTGGTTCAGGAAATCGAAACAGCGTATGACATCATAATGTTCGCAGATCATCTCCCCTGTCATACGCATGAGGTTTTCCGGCTGTGGCTTGTAGCCAAGCAGATTAGTCGATCTGACAAGTATCTGCTTTGGAGACAGCGGGGCAAACTCGTTCCATTCATGGGCTTCTGTAAAGGGGTAAGTCATATTAGCAAGCATAGCCACATGAAAATGGGCGCCTCCGCCGTTCTCGATCGAGAAGAAGCCACACCGGTCCAGATAGGGTCCAAGTATCCTGTCTTCGGCAAGCCTGAACCTGTTACCGCTGTTGGACTGGGTTATATCCCTGGTCGTTGTGTCGGTAAAATGAATATATCCCCTGCTGCGAGTATCCCTGACAAGGTCAAGAAGCGCATCTCTGTTCCATCTGGGATAGGAAAAAGACGGAGGATCATTTGGAAGCTTTGGTTTTATAATATTTATTTTCCCGATGCGCTTGTCTGTACGTCCCCTGTATTCACCAAGAGAAACATAGGGGTTGTATCCTTTGGCAGAAATTTCCGCCACAAGTCTCGACAGGCGTAAGGCCTCAGGTTCCATGTCTGTGTATTGCATCAGTTCGGGATGATTCTCGATAAACATGGTGTCATAATCGCCGGAAACAAACATGGGATGAGCAACGACCTTACGCAGGAAAGGAATCGTTGTCTTGACACCGCTTATCATATATTCACGCAGGGCCCGCTGCATGACCTTGACTATTTTCTCCCATGAATTTCCATAGGTTATCAGAAGCGCTGCAGCGGAATCATACTGGGCCGGGAAATCGTATCCCTCGGTGATGCACGAATCCAGGCGGATACCCTGGCCTCCCGGCGATACATAGCGTGTTATCAAACCGGCATTGGGCTGGAAATCGTTTTGCGGATCTTCACAGTTTATCCTTACCTGCATTGCATGCAGGTAAGGCTTTGTGTTTTCCGGATCAAGGCGCAGCTTTGCACCGAAAGCCACGGCTATCTGTTCCTCGACAAGATCGATACCGTACCTGCATTCGGTGATGCCATGCTCCACCTGCAGTCTGGTATTTACCTCTATGAGATAGGGATTACCATCAGGATCTACCAGGAATTCAACCGTGGCCAGGGAATAGTAATCTACCGCGGAAACAAGGGTTCTTGCATATTCCTTCAATCTCTCGCGGAGCTCTTCGGTCATTCCCGGCCAACAGGAAGGTGTTATTTCAACGAGCTTCTGGTGGTTTCTTTGTACCGTGCAATCCCTTTCATCAAAGCAGAAAATATTGCCGTATTTGTCGGCAATGACCTGTATTTCGATATGCCTGACAGAAGGAAGATATTTTTCAACATAGAGTCTCGGATTTCCAAAGGATGCCTCGGCCAGCGCCGATGCCTTATGGAATGCCCCTTCCAACTCGTTTTCTGAAAAAACAGTGTATATTCCTCTTCCGCCGCCACCACCTTCGGCCTTGAGCATTATCGGCAGGCCTATCTCTCTGGCTATCTTGCGGGCTTCGGATATATCTACCGCAGATTCAGATCCGGGCACAACAGGAATTCCATGCTCGACTGCAAGGCGTCTTACAGACACCTTATTGCCCAATGCGGACATGGCCTCGGCTGGCGGGCCAATGAATTCAATCCCGGCATCCAGGCACTTTTCAGGGAATGTATCATCTTCCGCCGCAAAGCCCCAGCCGGGATGTATGGCTATTATTCCCCTTTTTTTTGCCTCGGTTATGATCCTGTCAACATCAAGGTATGCCCTGGGATCTTCCCCGAGGAGAAGCAGTTCATGCGCCCCCAGGGTGGAAGGAGACGTCTTGTCGACATCAGTCGCCGTCATTATTGCAACTGCCTCAAACCTCTCGGAAATTGTCCTGCTGATTCTTCGTGCCGGGATTCCCCTGTTTGCAATAAGAATGGGTTTGCCCTTGATCTCTTCTACAATATCATCAAATTGTTTTATCTTGTTATTCATCATATCTCCAGATAGTTAAATATGTATTTTTAATAATTAATGTTAAAAATATTATTATAACTTCTTATTATTCAGGAACAATTGAACCATTATATATAATACGAATCCCTTCTTTTTCTCGCAGTTTCAAGCCGCCGTCCTGGGCTAAGCCTGTCAAAAGTCCGGATATAGTCCTGTTTCCTGTAGTGCGAATCGTTATTTTTTCTCCTATGTAGGACATATATCTTTCCACCAGGCATACGATATCCTGGGGCCGAAAAGCGGCTGTCCACTGCTCCCAAAGCTTGTTTCCGGTCTCAACTATTTTTTCCCAAAGAGATAGAGGTCCGGTATTAATTCCGCAATGCTTCAACGATGTCGCCGGAAACGCAAATTCATCCCGCAACAACGCCTGTTCAGGGGCATGCTCGATATTTATGCCAATTCCAATCCTATGAATTCCATGGCGGGATTCTGTCAATATGCCCCCAATCTTTTTTCCGGATACAACAAGATCATTTGGCCATTTCAACATAACTTCAATCCCGGATCCCCTTAAAACGCTTGCCGCAACATATCCGGCAAAAAGCGGTACTATGTGGTTCCATCCGTTTTTT
>CAYVIE010000068.1:0-14593 GCA_964451355.1 uncultured Desulfobacteraceae bacterium | reverse complement strand
CTTGCATTCCCAGCTCCATTGAAAAAAAGGAACTTCCTTATTCTCAAGCCAGTTGTTTAATTACCCGATTATGCGGCAGCATCATCCTACCGGTCCTTCTTTACATACGGGACTCCGCGATACGGAAATAACCCTATTTTTGTTTGTAACAGGAAAATGGGTTGCAAAGATTCCGGCAAGCGGGTATGAGACACGCAAACAAGGAGCCGTTCTTGGCATACATCATCTTGTTATTACAGTTAAAATCAACGTTCCAGGGGCAAAAGTAATAGCACGGGCGGGCAAGTATGCTGAAAACCAAAGGACTCAACCGCCTTGAATCAGCAGTTATTAATTTAAGGACATTTTTGACATGCATTACGAAGGAATGATCATACGGCCTCCAAGCGAGGCGGACAGCATTCTCATCCAGGTGTCGACAGGATGCTCGCACAACAAGTGCACGTTTTGCGGAACGTACAAGGGAGAAAGATTCAAGATCAAGCCTGATTCACAGATATTTGCCGATATCGAGTTTGCGGCAAAACACTGCCGCAGGCAGCACAGGGTTTTCCTGTGCGGGGGAGACGCCCTGATCATCCCCCAGAAAAGGCTGCTTCCCATATTCGAACGGATAGAACAAAGACTCCCCTGGGTAGAAAGGATCGGAATCTATGCCAACACCAAGGCCATATCGATGAAGACCCAAAACGAGCTGGAAGAACTCAAGGCCCACGGCCTCGGGATCATCTACATGGGACTTGAATCAGGGGATGATGAGACCCTCAGGGCTGTGCACAAGGGGGCGGACTCGAAGAAAATGATCGCCATGGGCCGGAAAGTCAAGGATGCCGGAATCCTGCTCTCCATAACCGTACTCCTTGGCATAGCAGGAATCAAGCGTTCCATGATACATGCAAAAAGAACCGGCGAAGTGCTTTCTGCAATCAATCCTGATTACGTGGGCGCCCTGTCCCTCATGCTGATACCAGGAACTCCTTTACATAAGGACTTTGAAGAGGGGCGGTTCACTCTGCCCGGTCCTACAGATATGTTAAAGGAGCTAAGGGAAATGCTTGCAAACACTTTCATGTCAAACGGCCTGTTCCACGCAAACCACGCATCCAACTACCTGCCAATAAGGGTAAAAATGCCCGAGGAAAAAGAGGCGGCACTAAAGCTTATAGATGACGCCCTTGCAGGAAAGGTCCCTCTGCGTCCTGAATTCTTAAGGGCGCTGTAACCGTCCGTCACCCGCCTCTTTAAAAATTATTTTCATAAAGACCTAATATGGAGGACCAGATGGAAAAAGACGAGACCAGCCAGACCGTTTTCGAAGAGATAGACGAATTGTGCATAAACACCATACGCGGCCTTGCCATGGACGCCATAGAGAAGGCGAACTCAGGTCACCCCGGGGCCCCTATGGGGCTTGCTCCGGCCGGCTACGTTCTGTGGACCAGGTTTTTACGGCACGATCCCAAAAATCCGTCGTGGTTCAACCGCGACAGGTTTGTTTTGTCAGGCGGGCATGCATCAATGCTCATATACAGCCTCCTCTATCTCACTGGCTACGACCTCACTTTGGATGACATAAAATCGTTCAGGCAATGGGGAAGCAAAACCCCGGGGCATCCTGAATACGGCCTGACTCCCGGCGTTGAGACAACCACCGGCCCCCTTGGCCAGGGATTTGCAAACGCTGTGGGCATGGCCATGGCTGAACGCCACCTTGCCGCGGTCTTCAACAAGGAAGGCCATGATATCATTGATCATTACACGTATGTCATGTGCGGTGACGGCGACCTGATGGAAGGGATCTCATACGAGGCGGCATCCCTTGCAGGCCATCTCGGCCTTGGCAAACTTATATGCATATATGACGATAACAGAATAAGTATCGAGGGAAATACCACTATCACCTTCACGGAAGACGTCGCCATGCGGTTTGCCGCCTTGGGCTGGAATGTTCTAAAGGTGACCGATGGAAACGAGCCCGGCCAGATAGCCCGCGCCATCGAAGCGGCAAAAAGACAGGCGGAAAAGCCCACCCTCATAATGGTGCGGACCCATATAGCCCATGGCAGCCCGAACAAGCAGGATAGTGCTGATGCCCACGGCGCTCCGCTAGGCAAAGAAGAGGTCAAGGCGACCAAAAAAAGGCTCGGACTCCCGGAGGACAAGACTTTTTTCGTGCCTGAAGAGGTCCTGGAGCATTGCCGCAAAACCTTGGAAAAAGGTGATTCCATCAGGAAAGAATGGGAAAAAGCCTTTGAGTCCTACGGGAAAGCCTTTCCGGAACTTGCGCAGGAGCTTTCAAGACGGATCGAAAAAAAGCTACCTGCTGCCTGGGATGAGGGCCTGCCTGTTTTTGAAAAAGACCATCCACCCGTGGCGACCCGCAAGGCATCGGGCATGGTTTTAAACCTTCTTGCCGGCCGCCTGCCCGAACTCGTGGGCGGTTCAGCCGACCTTGCCCCGTCGAACAACACCCTGATCAAGGATTCGTACGACTTCCAGAAAGAGACCCCGGGCGGAAGAAACATAAGGTTCGGTGTCCGGGAACATGCAATGGCCGCCATCACTAACGGACTCTCCCTTCATGGCGGGATACGGCCTTATGCAGGAACCTTTCTGGTTTTTGCCGATTACATGAGGCCTTCTATCCGCCTTGCCGCTCTAATGGGCCTGCCGGTTATATATATCTTCACCCATGACAGTATCGCAGTGGGTGAAGACGGGCCGACCCACCAGCCCGTGGAACACGCGGCATCCCTTCGCGCAATCCCCAACCTGCACGTCTTCCGGCCTGCTGACGCCAACGAGACCGTGCAGGCCTGGAAAGCCGCTCTTGCCAGGACAGACGGGCCTTGCGCCCTTCTCCTTTCCCGCCAGAGCCTGCCCGTGATAGACCAGGAAACTTGCGCCCCGGCGTCAAATACTGAAAAAGGCGGGTATGTGCTCTGTGATCCTCCATCCGGGACCGCCAGGGTGATCATCATCGCCACTGGTTCCGAAGTAGCGCTTGCGCTTTCCGCCCAGAAGGAGCTGGAAAAGGAGGGAATCCCTGCGAGGGTGGTATCGATTCCCTGCGTTGAAAGGTTTGACGCCATGCCCGAAGATTACAGGAATGAGGTTCTGCCGGGAGATATCAGCATGCGGATAGTCATAGAAGCAGGAATACCCATGGGCTGGGAAAGGTTTGCCGGATCCTCCGGTATAATCATGGGGATAGACAGGTTCGGCGCATCGGCGCCGGGCCCGGTCGTTTACAAGGAATACGGCTTTACTGTCGATGCCGTTGTAAAAGCGGCCAAAAAGCTTGTTTCATGAACCTTGTTTACTAAGCCATGAGCCGGCCTGCCCGTATCTAGGGCGTCTGCCCCCGGGCCAGAAGCTTCAGCCTGGTGATAGTATTCCAATCGAATTCCGGCAGGCATGGGAGAACGGCATTATTGGTGAACAGGGGATCTGCTGCCAGATCATAACGGGATGCGGCGCAGGCCGCATCCCACAACCTGGTCTTCGGAATGGGGGAATAATATGCTATAATCGGCAAGAACCCTTCTTTTCTTACAAGGCGGATGGACTCTTCCACCGATTCCACCGCCTGACCAGGAAGACCGAACAGTAGATAGACTCCAACCTCTTCACGGCTGAACCCAGCCTCCCTGAGGTATGCGGCAGCTCTTTCGAACTCCCCTTCACAAACCTTCTTGTCGTATCGCCGGGCCGCACCCGCGGTCTCTAGGCCGAGCCTGATGGTTTTCATTCCAATTCTTTTCATCAATGATGCGATCCCGGGTGTGATCCCCCTCACGTGAACCGCGTTGGGCGTATGGAACCGGAGCGGCAGGCCTGATGATGCGATACTCTCAAAGAGCCTTGCTGCATGGTTTTCCTGGTCCACGAGTAACGCATCATCATAAAAGACAAAATCCCTTATACCTGTTTTGAAATGTATACGCGCAACAGCCCGGGCCGCCTCAACAGGATCTCTCCTTATGAAATCGGGCCAGAGCAGACCCGAAGCACAGTAACCGCATCCATAGGGGCAGCCCGTGGATGTAAGAACAGGAATGTAACCAAGTCCTTCATACAAGTCCCAGGCAGGATCAGGCCAGGTGGACGGATCCTGGAATGAAAAGCCGCCGTACTCATTCATGCCCAGGGCATACAGGACCTCTTTTGCGCATTTCTCAGGATCCGCAAAAGGGATCACCCTGTCTGCAGGTGAATACTCGCGTGCATGGCCGGCACACAACTGCGCGTACCCCCCTCCCAGCCAGACAGGGACATCCGCGCCATAAACCGAACGGACAAACAAAATCGCCTCGAACGCTCCAGGATACCAGTATGTCATGGCGCAGGTCACAAGGACGATATCAGGCCTGCCGACGCGCCTCAGCACGGGCTCTATATCCTGCTTCGACCTCCCGTAGCGGGAATACCTGCGAGGCACGTCGGAAAAAAGGGCGGGCTTTTCAATGGGGCGCTTTTGAAACGGGCCGCGGCCGAAACGCCTTTCCCTCTCAGCCCGGCGTAGGGGATCTGGCGAAGGATCATGAAGAAAATCGACGAGATGGACTGTGCATCCGGCACGGCGCAATATGGCTGCAAGCCATGCAAGGCCGAGCGGCTTTGCCCAGAAGTCATAGGCTGCGAAATCATCGATCCACGGATTTACGCAAAGGACAACAGGGGGCGTCTGCTTTACATGAAAACCCTGGTGCTGGGTGGCTTTCTCAGTCATCCTCGTCAAAGGAATCCGTAATATACTGCATCGAAGTTTTCTTAAGCTCTTTTTTGCTGAAAAGAAGGAGGTATCGCTTAACTCCGGTTTTTTCAGACAGCTTCTTCGCTATTGCCCGGCATGTTTCCGGATCCGAGGCATGGATCATGGTATAGAGGTTGTAAGGCCATGTCGGGGCCGGGTTTCTCCTGTAGCAATGGGTAACTGAATCGTCTTGCGACATGATCTGTCCAACCTGGTCGATTTTCTCTTCTTCCACCTGCCAGGCGGCCATGGCGTTTGCTGAAAAACCGGACTTCTGATGCCTCAAGGTGGCGCCGAACCGCCTTATCACACCTGATTCCTTCAATTTCTTCAAGATCTCGATGACTGTATCTTCGCTTGTTCCAGCAATCTCGGCTATTGCGGCATAGGGCCGCTCACATACCGGGATGTCGTTTTGCAAAATACTTATTATCTTTTTTTCAAGGTCCGAAAACATGATAATATGAGCCTTTCTGGTTCCGGTGCTGATGGCCGCTCATTCCCCGAGCAGTCTTTTTATGGAATCGTAATCAGGATGGCATATTCCCCTGTCGGTTATAAGCGCCGTCACAAGGCGCGCCGGCGTGACGTCGAACGCGAAATTCACTGCGCCCGAACCCTCCGGCACAAGGAGGGCTTCACGGGACTTTTTCGCACATGGTATGTAACGTACCTCGTCCGGGTCCCTCTGCTCTATGGGGATCTCCTTGAGGCCATCCTTTATTGAAAGATCGAACGTTGAACATGGCAAAGCCACGAAAAACGGAATACCGTTATCAAAGGCGGCCAGAGCCTTCAAATAGGTCCCTATCTTGTTCGCCACGTCACCCTGTGCAGTAACACGGTCCGTCCCGACGATAACAAGGTCCACCATCTTGTGCTGCATGAGGTAGCCGCCGGTGTTGTCCGCGATAACAGTATGGGGCACCCCCTTTTGCAAAAGCTCCCATGCCGTAAGCCTGGATCCCTGGTTTGCAGGCCGGGTCTCGTCTACCCATACATGCACATCTATGCCCTCTTCGTGGGCCCTGTATATGGGCGCTGTTGCCGTTCCATACTCGATACATGCAAGCCAGCCGGCATTACAATGGGTGAGAATATTCACGGGCTTGCCCGGGTTCCTCTTTGCAGCGGCCTCTATGAGCCCAAGCCCCCAGTCGCCGATGGAACGGGAGCTTTGGGCTTCACGTGCCGCAATTGCCTGGGCCGTTTCAAGGGCGGCAGAAACCCTGGATCCTGGATCCTCCATTTTCAGGACCTCTGAAAGAACGCGTCCCACAGCCCAGGAAAGATTTACAGCAGTGGGCCGGGCAGAACCTATCTTTTTGGCTTCACGCTTTATTGCCTCATCATCCATGGGATCGGAAAGATCGCGCAAGGCCAGGTAAAGGCCACACGCGCCCGTGACACCCACCAGCGGCGCACCCCGTACCACCATATCGGTTATGGCGAAAATCGCGTCATCCGCACTGCAAAGCCTTGCATATACAAGTTCCCATGGCAGGCGGCGCTGGTCTATTACACAGATATCCTTGTTCTCATCGATCCATATGGGATGCTTGGGAACAGACTCCAAAGGTAATGTTTCCAAGGCAATATACTCCCTTAACCGGTTATGATTATAACGTGCATCTCTTATTTGCCATAATCCCTGAGATTTTAAGCTCCATATCACGCTCCGGTACATTATGGCAAATTCATTGACAAGCCCGCCGTAATTTCTTGTGATATCCACTTGCAGGACCGGGTTCAAGCTCACTTATTTTTCAGGCTGTTCTTTGATGACGGCTTCGCAAAAAGTCCGTCTGCTGCGTTGCCCTTCGCCGGAAAGCGGCTTGCCGTACTTTTAGTACGCCTCGCCTTTTCCGGCTCGCGACGCCTTGCATACAGAGCTTTTTACGAAGCCGTCGCATGAATTTTTAAGATGATGGACTTTTTACAAGTCCATCATTCTTGACGCAATGCCTTGTTCGGGGATAAAAAAATCCGATACTTGCCTTGCCAAGACAGACGGGAAAATATATTGGATAAGGAAGGATGGACTTTACCGTGAAAACATGAACAAAGACATTGGTATGTTCCATAAATTCAAAAAAGCAGTCATACAAGCCATTTTGATATGCGTTGCCGCAGGGACAGCAGGGCTTATCCAGAACACTGCGAGTCGCACCCCCCTGCCCTTTACCGGAGGGTGGGATACGTTTTTTACAGTTCAAAACGAAAAGACCGACCCAAGAGTGATCAGCCTCGATGAAGCGGCCGGTCTGCACAAACAAAAAAAGGCTGTCTTTCTGGATGCAAGACCCAGGCAACAATACATTGAAGGCCATATAAAAGGGGCGTTTTGCCTGCCGGCCATGGAGGCGGAATCCGCTTTCGTCGAGGTCATGGAAAAAATCCCTGACGGCTCCACCATAATCTGCTACTGCGACGGCGCAAACTGTGATCTCTCAAAGGAGCTGGCCGATTTTCTCGAATACATCGGCATATCAAAAGTGCGCATCCTCGAAAACGGCTGGACAAGATGGAAAGACCAAGGGCTTCCCGCTGCGACAGGGGAAAGCCCTTGATGTGGCGGTTTCTGCTGATCAAGCAAACCAATTTCCCAACAAGATCTTAGATATGGCAATAAATATCAAAAGCGAAAAATTATTCCTGGCATGCCGTATAATACTGGGCGCTGTTTTCATCTATGCCGGGTGGATCAAAATAATCGATCCACTTGGTTTTGCAAAGGCCATATACAACTATCGGATCTTTCCGGACCTGTTGATCTCTCCCGCCGCCATAATCATACCCTGGATCGAGCTGATCACCGGGATCCTGCTCATATGCGGTGTAATGCTGCCAGGCGCAATACTTGTATCAACGATCTTGCTGTCGATTTTTACGGCGGTCCTGGCCACCGCCCTCTCCCTGGGAATCGATATCTCGTGCGGGTGTTTTTCCACCGGTTCAAGCGATCCAGCGACTATTTCGACCCTTTTCAGGGATTCAATATTCCTGGCCTTCAGCTTTTATCTATTCTGGTACAAATTTTCCCGGTAGCGCTATCAAATCGGCTGCTGCCGGTGACGAAGCGGGATGATCCAAAGATCCCCTTTGCCGGTCCTGGAACCGGCTCTTTAAAACATGAAACCGGCATCATGGAAGACCTTAATTTCCTTCAGGAGCTGGTATCATCTGAAAGCCCGTATTTCTGGAGTTTATTGTAAAGGGTGCGCCTGGTTATACCCAGCATGCGGGCGGCCTTGCTCTTGTTTCCCGATGCCGTTTTCAGGGCCGAAATAATCATCTCCTTTTCAGTTTCATCAAGGGTCCGCAAGTGGTTTGGCTCCGGCTCGGGCATTACCGTGTTGCCCGGTCTTCCGGCATCCTCGTTGAGAGAAGGCGGCAGCTCCTTTTCGCCCACATACTCCCCGAGTGAAAGGATCACAGCGCGCTCCATCACGTTCTCAAGCTCGCGCACATTACCGGGCCAGTTGTAACGCACAAGGACATCCATGGCTCCGGGCGTGACTCCCTTGATTTTTTTATTGTACCTCTTTGCATACAGGTTCAGAAAATGTTGTACCAGAAGAGGGATATCGCCGGTGCGCTCCCTCAAGGGTGGGAGCTCTATGTGGACGACATTCAAACGGTAAAAAAGATCCGACCTGAACTTTCCCTCGGAAACCGCGGCCCTCAGGTCCCTGTTGGTCGCAGCCACAATCCTTACATCCACCTTGATCGGCCTGTCGCCACCCACCCGCTGCAGCTCTCGTTCCTGGATAACCCGCAAGAGCTTTGCCTGCATTACGACCGACATCTCGCTTATTTCATCCAGGAATATAGTACCTTTGTCAGCCTGCATGAACCGGCCGTCCCTGGCCCGGTCAGCACCCGTGAATGATCCCTTTTCGTGACCGAACAGCTCGGATTCCAGAAGGGATTCAACGAGTGCGGCACAGTTGACCGTGACAAAGGGACCGGCCGAACGATTACTCCTGGCATGTATAGCCTTGGCGATAAGCTCCTTTCCGGTTCCGCTTTCACCGGAAATCAGTACAGTGGCTTCGGTAGGGGCGACCATAGAGACCATTTCCAATACCTGTTTCATCGGCTCTGACTTGCCGATAATCCCGTCCGGAGGGAGGCTGGCCTGGAGCATCTTCTTCAAACTCACATTCTCTATCATCAACCTCGTGTGCTCGAGCGCCCTTTCAATCACTATTTTGAGCTCGTCAAAATCCAGGGGCTTGGTAAGATAATCATAAGCACCTGCTTTCATTGCGGATACAGCCGATTCCACCGATGAGAAAGCCGTCATTATCAACACGGGAATGGATGGATTGTATGACTTTATCCTTTTCAACGCCTCAATGCCATCCATCACGGCCATACGGACGTCCATAAGAATCAGGTCGCAAGGGGACTCCTTGACCCTTTCAACCGCGGCCCTGCCATTATCAAGCCCTACCGGTCTGTAACCCCAGCTCCTGAGCACCGTCTGCAAGGTAGCAAGGTGTCCTGCATCGTCATCAACTATCAAAACAGATGGCTTGTAATCAGATTGCGATTGCATAAATCTCCTGCCTGCGCGAGGTTATCCCAAAACATCAATACTGAACCCGTGAAAACCAGAATCAGTATCCAGATCCGAAACGCCGCAAAGAAGAAACAGGGCCTCTATATCCCAGCAGGCGGCGCCACCGGGAGCTGGATAATAAACCGCGCCCCTCCAAGCTTCCTGTTTGCCACGAATATCTTGCCTCCGTGCGCATCTATGATTTTAAACACAATGGCAAGTCCAAGACCGCTGCCAGAAGGCTTGGTTGTAAAATACGGATCGAATATTCTTTCCATGTACTCGCCGGGAATACCAGGGCCGGTATCTGCAATCTCGATACATATCGTGCCGCCGTCGCGATACCCCTTTATATCCAGTTCCCCTCCCTTGCCCATGGCCTGGATGGCGTTCAAGTAGAGATTCAGGAGGCATTGGTTCAGGCGATCCGGATCAACCAGGATGCTGTCAAGATCCTTTCCACAGGTCAGCCCTATCCTGATCCCATTTGCCTCGGCATCGTGCCTGACAAGCCGTACTGAATGCTCCAGCAGTTCAGCAACCTTCACCGGCCTGACATTAATCTCTGTTGGCCGCGCAAATTCCAGAAATTCTGTTATAACGCGGTTCAAGCGGTCAACCTCCCTTACCATCACCTCAGCTATATCATAATCCTCACTCGCCTTAGGCGCCTTGTCCCTGAAATACGACGCTATACCCTTTATGGAACTCAAGGGATTCCTGATCTCATGGGCTATTCCAGCGGCCAGCCCCCCGATCGTGGCAAGCTTTTCCTTCTGCCGGATTGCTTTCTGCAACCGCTTGATTTCACTCAAATCGTGCAACATGACCACATTTCCTATGAAATCGCCGTCCTGGGAGGTGATACGTGCTGCATTGACATTCAGGGGGACATTTTTTTCCCCGGAACGATTCCACTCGATTTCACGGTCAAGTATGCGCGCGCGCTGTTCAAGCTCGGAAAAGATACCCGCCAGACCTGGGGGAAGCACCTCATAAAAGGGCCTGCCGCGAACATCTTTTGCTGAAATTCCTGTAATAGCCTGTGCAGCGGAATTGAAAAGCTCCACCCTGCCCGTCCTTCCGGTTATGATCAGCCCCATGGGCATATTGGCCACTACTTCCTCTATGATCGCACTGGTATCGATCAACTGCCGCCTCGCAGCGACATACCCGTGTGATAAAAAAAGGGTCATAAAACCGGTTACACCAAGAATCAAAAGCACCACGGAAATAATGACAGTATTTCTTATGTCCTCCTTCCTGGCCTCCTCAAAGCCAGACATATCAAACCCGGCAAAAATAATGGTCTTTTCCCTTCCCGTGTTTACAGGGCTGCACCACATACTGCACATACCGGAAATATCCCCGCAAAAACCACCGGATCGCCTGCTCTTTCCCCTGCCGTTACGCTCAAACGGCATGAAATACCTGTATACTTCGAATGCCTTTTCTCCCCTGTTCCATGTGACCCTGAATTTTTCCTTAACGGACGGATCCAGCAAGGCTATATCTTTGTAGCTCAAATACCGCTTTCCTATATCCCGCGGATTGCTCGACGTCAGGATCGATCCATTGATATCGGTTATAACCAGGTAAAGAACATCTTTTTGCCTGGCCACTTCCTCGAGAAGCTGCTGGACCTGGGATGCCCCCCATTGCATCGAGACCATTCCCGCCCGGGTCCCCGCCTCAAACGACTTGATCAACGAAGCAGCCTTTTCCACCAGAATCCGGGACATGAAACGTTTTTCACGATTGATGTTCCTGAATGCGAGCACAATGACCACTATCAACAAAATGACCACGGTTCCGATGATCAAAGACGGCCTGGTATAGTACCTGATGGCTTTGTCGGGTATGGATTTCTTTTTTATGGGCATCGGGTTTCTTCCGGAAATTTCCTGAAACATGGCTGCCTGACGGCATTTTTTAACGCCTCTTCTTAGTTGTTCAAAAAAATGTATAAAAAATATACAAAACATTCAACAAGTAATCCACGAACCCTATATCAGAAAAAAAATACAGGGAAATGCTCGCTTATTCCCGGTGACATGAAAAAACGTTTCACGCGAGAACCACAAAAGCCATGACAACCGAAACAATACCCCGGGGCCGGTGCCGAAGCAATCATGGCATGCAGATTGCATTTACAAAATGTTACAGTCGTAAAAGCCGATATTTTTATATTGAAAAAGCTGACCACACTGACAAAAACAAGAGGGGGAAAACAATGTGGGGATGCGCGACAATACCATGGCACCAGGGTATGGCATTGACCGGGACTATCATCGGGGTGCTGATCATTTTTCTGCTTTTTCTGCTGGCCCTGAGGGTGTATAATACCCGGACTGATAAGAACCGTATCCGTGATCAGGACGAGAGCGACTCGATTGTGATTCTTAGATTGAGGTATGCAAGCGGTGAAATCAGTACTGAGGAATACCTCAAGATAAAGCAAGTCCTTGAAAAAAAATAAAAACCATGGTTTGTATTGTATCGACACCAACAAGTTCTATTTAATTTTCTGCCAAAAACCCTATGCATTTGATCCAGTCAGGGTTCATCCCGGAAAAGACAATACTCCGGCGGATGAAAAACACCAACAACCAGTCAGGGAGGTAATGATGAAGGCACGGCTTTTTATGGCAAGCATTCTACTGCTCTTGGTTCCGTCCATATGTTTCGGCATCCAGGTCTACCAGAAGGGGGATGTGTCACTCTCCATCGGTTACTGGGGCCAGGCATGGTACCAGTACGTTTCTGGTTTTGACCGGGATGGCGACGGAACATTTGACGACCATTTAAACGATTTCATGATCCGCCGGACATATTTGAGCGTTTCCGGAACCGCTACCGACCGCATCTCATTCTTTCTGCATTATGCCGGCGACCGGATCGGCCAGGAGGGGCTCGACAATCCAGGGGTTGGACTGGGCAGCAGCCTTGCCCTGCGCGACGCATGGGTCACATACAAAGTACTTGGCAATGACCTCATGGTACAGGTGGGGCGAATGTATGTACCTTTTACGCGCAACTATGGTACCACCTCGACCAAGACGCTTCTTACAACAGAACTGAACTGGGGCCAGGGAGGACTCCGGTCCGGGATATTTTACCCGAGTAAGGTGGGCCGCGATGATGGTGTCACCTTGTGGGGGAATATTCTGGATGACAAGCTCCAGTACAGGTTCATGGCTGCAGAAGGTGTTGAGGATACCGCTGCCAATCCTGACGACACTCTTCGTTTTGCAGGCCGCCTGAGTTTCAACCTGTTTGACCCGGAAACCACATGGTTCAACAAGGGGACCACCCTCGGCAAGAAAAAGATACTTGCCCTTGGGTTTGGTTACGATTCCCAGAAAGATATCTCTACCGGGGATTACCGCGGCTATACAGCGGATATCCATCTGGATCTTCCCTTCGAGGGGGGAGCACTCACAGCAGAAGCTGCTTATATATGGCTTGACAACACACCCAACGCAATTACCTGGACTGACTGGGCGGCCGGGGATGACGGTGATATAGCATCCATCCAGGTAGGCGTTCTGGCGGGTGCTGTCCAGCCCTTTGTGCACTGCCAGAAAATCATGCCGGATGGTTCCGGGAAAAAAGACGCGTGGGTCTATGGCGCTGGAGCGAACTATTACCTTGCTGGACTCGCCAACAAACTTACAGCAGAATGGAGCATAGTCGATACCGGATACAAAAAAGTCGATCTCGTGACACTGCAGGTTGCTTTTGGATTCTAACAGATACAAGAACCGACTCAACCACGATACTCCGGGGCCCCGCCTTGCCGGCCCCGGAGCATCGGGATTTTGCTTTTTTTTACGATTGCACCAGGCCATGATGGAATCGTAAACCTTAATAATTAGCTGCCCTCCCCCCGGGCGTGAAAACCCGGCCGTCTTTCGCACCAGTCCCGGAAGTGTTTTCAAGGTAAAAGTCCATCATAGAGCAACCCAAATCATTTTGAATACTTCAGCACCTCTTGCTCTGCCCACCTGTAAAAAAAATATACATATTTGTAAAGTTTTGCCAGGCCCCACCCGGGCAAAAACCGAAACCCGATTCCCCGAACCCTGAAAAATGCTGTGTTGTTTATCATTTTCATGGAAAACGGCATACCTGGCATGCAACTTGCAGTATTCAATAACGAGCACAAAGAAACATTAACCACAAATCAAAAAGGAGAAGAACATGACAAAGCGAAATCTTACAATCTTTACGGTCATCTTTGCAGCAGTCCTGGGTCTGACCGCAAGCGCTGCTCTTGCATGCCCGTGGGACGGCTACTGGAACGGGTACAACGGCGGGTACTATACAGGCGATAATGGAGCTGCCTACCAGGAATTCGTGAACGAAACCGCACCCATCAGGGAGAAACTCGCTGCAAAAAACGCCGAGCTCAATGCTTTGATGGCGCAAAAAGAACCTGATCCCAAAAGAGCCGGAGAGATACAGGCTGAAATAACCCGCCTGCACAATCAACTCAGGCAAAAAGCACAAGCATACAATATCGCCCCTCCCGGTGCATACGGCAATCAGATGCACAGGCATCAAGCATACTGCCGCCACTCGAGAGGGTGCTGGTAGACCCCATGGCCGGCAGCAAAACGCCCTCCTTGCAGCCGGCCATGGTTTTCAACAACCATCATGTCAATTGATTTGTATAAAATCCATTTGAATCTCATTCAAAAACAAAATTTATATTAACAGACGTCTGTGAATATCGATTTTAAAACCGAATCATATTCAATAAGTTTTTTCCGGGTTATTCACCTATTTTTGATTCAAGCACCAAGGGATAAAAAAGATCCTGGTGTAATTCTTTATTGGCCTCAAATGAGTTTATCCAAAAAAGACTCTCCGGGCGTACCCGGACGAACTTTTCGGCACAACCGTTTCCCTCCGGGCCCCGTTCAAAGGCCGGTGAACTAACCCTCTATATCCAAAAATCAGCCTTTCATATCGAAAATCAGGTGATCAGGACAAGGTCCCTGGCGTCATGATCACTTCATACTTTCCTGCATCATTTACATACTCTAGAGGAAAGCATTTTATTCAGACACATTTGACAAAATACCATGTTTAAGCCCGATACGTCGCATCGGGCTTTTTGTTTCCTGTAGTGGAGGATGGAGCCTGGACTCATTATTCATTTTAACATGAATTCCCTGCAGGTCAGAGCCTGATCAAAAAGCATGAACTTCTAACCCAAGTTTAACAGGTAGTTTTTAAAAAGCTGTAATATCAACCTGTTGCAT
>CAYVIE010000067.1:0-14599 GCA_964451355.1 uncultured Desulfobacteraceae bacterium | reverse complement strand
CGCGAGGGCGGTCGTACCGTGGGCGCCGGTGTCGTCAGCGAGATCATAGAATAGTATACCAGGGGAAATATACCTGATGAAAGTAAATGTTACACTGGCTTGTACAGAGTGCAAGCGGAGGAATTATTCCACGACCAAAAACAAAAGAACTAAACCGGATCGGCTTGAATTCAGGAAGTATTGCCGGTTCTGCCGCAAGCATACACTGCACAGGGAGACCAAGTAAGTAGCCGATACCGGCTATTGTTGTAATTGCCGGAAATTTTCGGTGCTGCAGGCCAGTAGCTCTAACGGTAGAGCGTCGGACTCCAAATCCGGTGGTTGGGGGTTCAAATCCCTCCTGGCCTGCCAATCCAGGATCCTGGGGAAGGAAAGCTCAAAGGCTGGATAAAGGTTGCCGAGGATGGTGCCAAGATACCGGCTTTGAGCTTTCGGTTTATTGGGATGCCTTAAACCGATTGGATAACCTCTGGCTGCATATTTCAATGATCTTGTTAATCCGGTGGATCCGGTTACGATCAAGTTGCTGATATACTGTTGATATACTCTGCAGCGCTTATCGGCGGTGGGGGTGATTGCTTCCGCTTAAAGCCGGGGCGGTTTTTGCAGGACAACAATCCTGGGAGTATCAATGGCACGTTTACAGAAAAAAAAGCCTGCGCATCTGAAAAGAAAAGGGAAAGATCGTAAAACAGCTTCAGATTCGGCTGCAGAAGGTCTGGGCCGGGATACTGGGAATGAGCTTGAACCCAGAAAGCAGGCATCTGCTGGAAAGAAAGAAAAGCGTGTCTTTTCGCCCGCAGTAAGGCAAGCAGGTGAAAAGACCGCTCTGATGCGGCTGCTAGAGAAATATTTCGGCACATGGATCCAGTTTTTGAGGGAAGTAAGGGCGGAACTCGGAAAGGTGGTTTGGCCCACCCGCAAACAGACCATAGGGACGACGGCTGTTGTAATTGTTTTTGTTCTGGTTATCGCTGTGTTTCTGGGGTTAATAGATTTCACCCTTTCTGGTCTGGTCAGGCTTATTCTTTAGCCGCCTTGAATAAGGAGAGCAAACGTGGCCAAGCAATGGTATATAATCCATGTCTATTCCGGGTTTGAGAACAAGGTCAAAAAGAACCTGGAGGAGAGGATAGCCGCTTCACCGCATCCAGAGAAATTCGGTGAGGTGGTGGTTCCGACCGAACAGGTTGTGGAGCTTGTGAAAGGGAAAAGAAAAACTTCCAACAGGAAGTTTTATCCTGGCTATATTTTGATTAACATGGAGCTCGATGACGAAACCTGGCATCTCGTGACGACAACAGCAAAAGTCACTGGATTTCTTGGGGGAAGGGAACGGCCCGCTCCGATCAGTGAGGAGGAGGCCAAGGCCATACTAAACCGTATGGAAGCCGGAAAGAACAAGCCCCAGCCGAAGTTTCTGTTTCAGGTTGGCGATGAGGTGAGAGTGATAGATGGCCCGTTTGCCAACTTCAACGGGACCGTGGAAGAGGTCAACCCTGAAAAAGGTAAAGTCAAGGTGCTTGTTAGTATCTTTGGCAGGCCCACCCCGGTTGAGCTTGATTTCGTGCAAGTGTCAAAAAGCTGATAATTCAAAGCTAATAATTCTGGAGTAAATTAAGATGGCAAAGAAGGTAATAGCTCAGGTCAAGTTGCAGGTGGAGGCTGGAAAGGCGAATCCATCACCTCCCATCGGGCCGGCTCTGGGTCAGCACGGTGTGAATATAATGGATTTCTGCAAGGCTTTCAATGCAAGAACCTCCAAGGATGCCGGCATGATCATTCCGGTGGTGATAACAATATTTCAGGACAAGACTTTCAAATTTATCACCAAAACACCACCTGCTTCTATTCTTTTGAAGAAGGCTGCCGGTATAGCCAAGGGTGCGAGCAATCCAAAGACCGACAAGGTCGGAAAGGTGACCCGCGCCCAGGTCGAGGAGATTGCGAAGATAAAACTCCCTGATCTGAATACCTCTGATCTGGAGCAGGCGTGCAGGATCATTGAAGGAACGGCCCGAAGCATGGGTATCGAAGTGGTTTAATCTTTTTCAAGGAGCAACAACAGACGATGCGGAAGCGTGGAAAGAAATATCGTGAGGTCAGCGCCAAGATAGACAGTCAGAAAAAGTATGGTTTCAGCGATGCGATACGTCTTGCCCTGGAATCCTCCTATGCGCGTTTCGACGAAACCGTTGATATCGCGGTGCGCTTGGGCGTGGATCCCCGGCATGCCGATCAGATGGTGCGTGGAACGCTAGTCCTTCCCCATGGAACTGGTAAAACCGTAAGGGTCCTGGTTTTTGCCAAAGGAGAGAAGGAAAAAGAGGCGCTTGATGCGGGAGCTGATTTCGTAGGCAACGATGATCTCATAGAGAAGATCAAGGGTGGATGGCTCGATTTTGATAAGGCTGTAGCAACTCCTGATGTCATGGCCTCGGTGGGAAAGATAGGTAGAATATTGGGTCCAAGGGGCCTTATGCCTAATGCGAAGCTGGGAACCGTAACTTTTGATGTTGCAAAGGCCGTATCAGAACTGAAATCCGGCAAGATTGATTTCAGGGTGGAAAAGGCGGGTATTGTCCATGCCCCTATGGGAAAGGTATCGTTCGGTCATGAAAAGATCCATGAAAACATCAAGGCATTCATGGATACCATTCTCAGGTTGAAGCCTCCGGCAAGCAAGGGCACATACATAAAGAGCATAGCTATATCCACTACCATGGGGGCGGGTGTCAAGGTTGATCCTGCCGATGTAAAGGAATTGCTGAAATAGTAGCCCGGGTTTTCCATCGGTAATGCCTGACTCCCAAGAGAATCCTGTTGTTTTCTATGGAAGCTGCGTTTGGAAATTCAAGTTATTCCTGTCATTGAGCTGTCAGGCGTTATACGGAATGCATGATCATAACGGTTTGGATGCGGTTCAGAATAAAGATTGGTCTGGATCCGCGCTAGTGTATTTCTGTATACGAGTATACCAGCTGCCGGAAAGCAAAATGGCGGGCGGGAAAATGATCCAAAGGCCGGTATATTGATTCAGGTAAAAAATATTTATTCGCCTATTCTGGTGGAGCTGGCTGATAAAAAATATTTTTTATAACGATATATCATTTCCCGCCACGGATTCAGGATTGAATTCAGGATTGAATAAAGATCGCAAAAATCGCTTTGATTAATTTGAGATAAATCCCCGGGCTGTTGCCCGGTAATCCAAATTAATAAAAGTATGGTTTATGGGAGCCCTTTATTGCAGGGCGGATGTTCAATTTAATCATAGAATCTGTCAAAGACCGTAGGTCCGCCGGAAGCCGGGTGGATAAACGGGTGCATCAGTATCCGGCCTACCGAGGCAGAAAAATACCTCGACAGGACCCCTGGGTGCTTTGGACAGAACAGGAAAGGGGGTGTGACTCTTGCTTAATCGTTTGCAAAAAGAAGAGCTTGTAAAGGAGTTTCATGAAAAGCTCGCCCGTGTCGGAATAACTGTCGTTGTTGATTACAAAGGCTTAAGTGTCGCTGAAATCAATGAGCTGCGGCAGAAATGCAAGGACTCTGGTATAGAGTTCAGGGTTTTGAAAAACACGTTGTTGAAGATCGCCGCCAAGGGCACCGATGCAGAGAAGATAACCGATTACTTTGTCGGACCTAATGCCGTGGCCTTGGGGTATGATGACCCTGTCCCTGTTGCCAAGGTACTTTGCGAGTTTGCCGGCAAGAACGACAAGCTAAAGATCAAGTGTGGCGTCATGGGCGGGCAGGTGCTTGATCCTGACGGGCTCAAGAGGTTGTCGCAGCTTCCCTCTCGGGAGGTCTTGCTGGCGCAGCTATTGTCAGTTATGGTTGCGGTTCCTACCTCCTTGGTACGAGCGTTGCAGAATGTTCCGGAGCGTCTTGTATACGCGCTCAACGCCATAAAGGAGGAGAAAGAAAAAGAAGCAGCCTGATTCTTTTATCATGAAAGCAGGGATTACCCGGCTGATTATTTTTTTGAATACTGACCTGCTGCGATAATTCACATGGAACCATTGTCTAACTAATTTAAATCTTTGAAAAGACAAATTAACTCAAACAGAAATACATATATTTTTTGGAGGTTACAAGATGGCAGAGATAACCAAGCAGGATGTGATTGATTTTATTGCTAACATGACGGTGCTGGAGCTGTCTGAGTTTGTAAAGGAACTTGAGGACAAATTCGGAGTATCTGCTGCGGCTCCTGTGGCCATGGCTGCCATGCCGGTAGCGGGTGCAGAAGGCGCTGGTGCGGCAGCTGCTGAAGAGAAGACAGAGTTTGACGTTATCCTGGCAGATATAGGAAGCCAGAAAATACAGGTTATCAAGGAAGTCAGGGCGATAACAGGCCTTGGGCTCAAAGAGGCGAAGGAACTTGTTGAAAAGGCTCCCAGTCCTGTAAAAGAGGGTATTGTCAAGGAAGAAGCTGAGAAGATCAAGGAAAAGCTTGAAGCTGTCGGTGCAAAAGTGGAGATCAAGTAGCCTGTTTTTTCCAAGCTTAATATAATAGAGGGGTGCAAAAAATACCTTGCGCCCCTCAATAATGACGGCGCCGGGGAATAATAACCGGATGGCCGTTTTCGTATTTCCCCTGGTTTCCTGCCGAAAGCTGGGTGCTTGTTTGATAAATTTTTTGGCTGTGCCTGTCTGGAGTGTAGAAACGGTATATGCTGAATCAGTGTCAGCGCTGGTTTTCCCGGAGTTGTATTTGTTCTGAGGCTGTTTTTTCAAAAATCATTTCTTGACTAAAAAAACAACAGAAGTTTTTTATTGCAATTTATCCAAAAGTTGGAGTGGAGAGGCGATGACGATCAACCCTCCTAAAATGAGGCTTTATAGAAAGAATTTCGGCCGGATTCGTTCAGTGGTTGATATCCCCAACCTGATCGGCATGCAGAGGGAATCATACCAAAAATTCCTCCAGATGGATGTCCCACCTGAAAAGAGGAAGGATACCGGCCTCCAGGCGGTCTTTAATTCAGTGTTCCCCATAAAGGATTTCACCGGAACTGCATCTCTGGAGTTTGTTTCCTATCATTTCGGTGAGATCAAGCATTCTGAGTCGGAATGTATAAACAGGGGGATGACATACGAAATCACGCTCCGAATCCGCGTAAGGCTCGTTGTTTATGATGTGGACAAGGAAAGCCAGATAACGAGCATAAGGGATATCAAGGAGCAGGAAATCTATTTCGGCACGATCCCCCTTATGACCGAGCGGGGGACGTTTATCATAAACGGTACCGAGAGGGCTGTTGTAAGCCAGCTGCACCGGTCATCCGGTGTATTCTTCGATCACGACAAGGGCAGAACCCATTCAAGCGGAAGGCTTGTTTATACCGCAAGAATTATCCCGGTGAGGGGATCCTGGATAGACCTGGAAATCGATCCCAAGGATATAGTCTATGTCCGTATAGACAGGAGGCGCAAGTTTCCAGTAACCCTGCTTTTCAAGGCTCTGGGTTACCTGGAAGATGACATACTCTCCTATTTCTACCGCAAAGAGACCATCAGGATCGAGGGCGGGCGTTTCCTGCGGGCCGTTGATCCGGGGATTCTTGAAAAGGAAAAGATTTCCATAGATATATACCATCCTGAAAATGAAGAAAAGATTATAGCAAGGGCCGGCCGCAGGTTTACAAAAAAGGTGTTACGGCAACTCTCAGAAGCCGGTATAAAAGAGGTCGAGGCCCAGCCCCAGGATCTGGAAGACAAGGTTCTGGCCGCCGATGTTATAGATCCTGAAACCGGTGAGGTCATTGCCGAGACAAACCAGGTTCTGGATCAGGAACTGATTGAGCAGATACTTGCGTCCGGGGTTGAAGAGATCGTTGTGCTGGCGAGGATAGGGGCATTCGATAGCCAGGCCATACGCAAGACCTTACTGGTGGATAAGGTCAAGACCAAGGAAGAGGCTCTTTTGGAGATTTACAGGCGTTTGAGGCCCGGCAACCCCGTGACCCCCGAGGTGGCGCAGGAGTTTCTGGACAACCTGTTTTTCAGAACCTCGTACTATGATCTTTCCAGTGTCGGCAGGCTGAAGCTGAACGACAGGTTACGGCTTAACACCCCTCTTGATGTCAGGACCCTGCGGAAAGAGGATATTCTGATGACTACGCGCACGCTCGTGGAGCTGCGTGATACCCAGGGACCTGTGGATGATATTGATCACCTTGGCAACCGCAGGGTGAGGGCCGTGGGCGAGCTGCTTGAGAACCAGTACCGTATAGGGCTTGTAAGGATGGAGCGGGCCATAAAGGAGAGGATGAGTCTCCAGGAGGTCGAGGCCCTGATGCCCAACGAACTCATAAACTCCAAGCCCGTCACTGCTGTTGTAAGGGAGTTTTTCGGTACGAGCCAGCTTTCCCAGTTCCTGGATCAGACCAATCCCCTTTCCGAAACTACGCACAAAAGGCGTTTGAGCGCCCTGGGGCCCGGCGGCCTTACCCGTGATCGCGCTGGTTTCGAGGTTCGTGACGTCCATCCTTCCCATTACGGCAGGATATGTCCCATTGAGACTCCTGAAGGTCCGAATATCGGTCTCATCGTTTCACTGTGTACTTATGCCAGAATAAACGATTTCGGTTTTATAGAAACACCATACCGCATTGTTAATAACGGTGTAGTAACCGATGAAATCAGGCATCTTTCGGCTTTCGAGGAAAGGGAGCATCCCATTGCTCAGGCAAATGCGCCCGTGGACGAGAACAACCGATTCGTAAATCCCCTTGTCATTTCGAGGATCGACGGGGAATTCGTCGTTACAGAGCGCGAGAATATCGAGTTCATGGATGTTTCCCCAAATCAGCTTGTAAGCATTTCAGCCTCGTTGATTCCTTTTCTTGAAAACGACGATGCCAATCGTGCTCTCATGGGGTCCAACATGATGCGCCAGGCGGTCCCGCTGCTGAACACCGAAGCTCCGCTTGTGGGAACGGGTATAGAAAAGATAGTGGCCAGGGATTCCGGTGTTTCGATCGTTGCAAAAAGACCCGGCCGTGTGGCGTATGTCGATGCCTCGAGGATCGTGCTCCAGCATGATCCGTCTGACGACCCTGCTGAAAAAGACGTCACGATTTATAATCTTTCCAAGTTCGTCCGTTCAAATCAGAACACGTGCTTCAACCAGCGGCCTCTGGTGAAAATAGGTGACTGGGTTGAAGCCGGTGACGTGATAGCCGATGGTCCCGCCACAAAGGATGGTGAATTGGCCCTGGGTAAAAACGTCACAGTGGCCTTTATGCCCTGGGGCGGGTATAATTTCGAGGATTCGATACTTGTGAGCGAGAGACTGGTGAAGGAAGGAGTCTTCACCTCCATACATGTCGAGGAATTCGAGGTACTTGCAAGGGATACCAAGCTTGGCAGGGAGGAGATCACAAGGGATATACCCAACGTGGGCGAGGATGCCCTTAAAAACCTCGATGAATCAGGCATCATCAGGCTCGGGGCCGAGGTAAAGCCCGGCGATATCCTGGTTGGTAAAATAACTCCCAAAGGTGAAACGCAGCTTTCCCCGGAGGAGAAGCTTTTGCGGGCGATCTTTGGTGAAAAGGCTGGGGATGTCAAGGATACATCACTCAAGGTTCCTCCAGGCATACACGGAATTGTGGTTGACGCAAAGGTTTTTTCCCGCAGGGGAATCGAGAAGGATGAACGCCTTTTGAGTATAGAGAGCTCCGAGATCAAGTCCTTGGAAAAAGACAGGGACGATGAACTCAGGATAATTGAAGAGACAGCCCGTAATGAAATAATCTCTCTGCTTGCGGGCAAGAAGTCGAAAAACGAGATCAAGGACGGGAAAAAGATCTGGATTCACAAGGGAAAGACCATCACTAAAAGGATGCTTGCCGAGGTTCCCATAGATTTGCTGGATGATTTAGAGCTGGCAGACGACAAGGTCCAGGAACGTGTCTCAGACATTGTATCGCGGTACCGGGAACAGGTGGAGATGGCCAAAACAGACTTTGAGGAGCAGGTCGCGTCCCTGGAACGGGGAGATGACCTTCCTCCCGGGGTTATAAAGATGGTAAAAGTCTACATAGCCATGAAGAGGAACCTGTCTGTTGGCGACAAAATGGCAGGGCGGCACGGCAATAAAGGCGTTGTGTCGCGTATTCTTCCCGAGGAGGACATGCCCTATTTCGCTGATGGCAGACCTGTGGATATGGTGCTCAATCCACTGGGGGTACCTTCGCGGATGAATGTGGGCCAGATTCTTGAAATCCACCTGGGCAGGGCGGCCAAGGCCCTGGGCGAGCAGGTGGAAAGATTGCTCCAGGAAAAGAAGATCAATGATCTCAAAGAGCATTACAGGCGCATCTTTTCAAGGCCTGAGGAGCAAGAAGAGATAGAAAAGATGACAGACGAAGAGATGATCGCACTTGCCAGGACTCACCGGGAAGGCATAAAAGTGGCAACCCCGGTTTTCGATGGCGCCAAAGAGGATGAGATCAAGGATCTGCTTGCCGGGGCCGGGCTTAGCAGATCCGGCCAGGCGATTCTTTTTGACGGCCGTACCGGCGAACCTTTTGATTGTGAAGTGACCGTGGGAACCATGTATATGCTCAAGCTGCATCATCTTGTGGATGACAAGATACATGCCCGGTCAATAGGACCTTATTCTCTTGTAACCCAGCAGCCGCTGGGCGGCAAGGCGCAATTCGGAGGGCAGCGTCTGGGAGAGATGGAGGTATGGGCCATTGAAGCGTACGGGGCGGCATATACCCTCCAGGAATTTCTGACCGTTAAGTCGGATGACATGGCTGGACGTTCCAGGATGTATGAAACCATCGTGAAGGGGGGTAACACGTTTGAACCCGGGCTTCCCGAGTCCTTCCGTGTTCTGACAAAGGAACTCCAGGCGCTTTCTTTGGATGTGAATCTCATAGAAAAAGACGAGAAGTAAAACCATGCTGGATACAATTTACGATTTTTTCAGCAAGCCGAAAAACCCCAATCGTTACAAAGGGGTTCGGATCGCCCTCGCCTCTCCCGAGCAGATAAGGAGCTGGTCCCATGGCGAGATAAAGAAACCCGAAACCATAAACTACCGGACGTTCAAACCCGAACGCGACGGTCTTTTTTGCGCCAAGATTTTCGGGCCTATAAAAGATTACGAGTGTAATTGCGGCAAATATAAACGCATGAAACACAGGGGTGTGATCTGCGAGAAGTGCGGGGTGGAGGTGATCCAGTCCAAGGTGAGGCGCGAGCGGATGGCACATATTGACCTGGCCGCCCCTGTGACACATATATGGTATTTCAGAAGCCTGCCCAGCAAGATAGGCAATGTTCTTGACCTGACATTGAAATCCCTCGAAAAGATTCTTTATTTCGACAATTACGTTGTCATTGATCCCAAGGATACGGGTCTTTCCCGCCTGCAGCTTCTGTCTGATGAAAAACTACACGAAGCAGAGCAGCTTTACGGGAATAAGTTCGAGGTTGGGATCGGGGCTGATGCGATCAGGGAGCTTCTGTCACAGATTGACGTTGAGGTGCTTTATCAGGAGCTCAGAGCGGAGATCCTTGCTACTTCTTCTGACGCCAAGAAGAAGAAGCTGGCAAAACGTTTGAAGGTGGTGGATGCATTCCGGAAATCAGGTCTTGATCCAGTCTGGATGGTGCTTGAAGTGATTCCGGTTTTGCCCCCTGACCTGCGCCCGCTTGTGCCGCTGGAAGGAGGACGTTTTGCTTCTTCCGATCTCAATGATTTGTACAGGCGTGTTATAAACCGGAACAACAGATTAAAACGCTTAGAGGAGCTCAAGGCCCCTGAGATAATCGTCAGAAACGAGAAGCGGATGCTCCAGGAGGCCGTGGACGTTCTGATAGACAACGGAAGACAGGGCAGGGTCATCACCGGCAGCAATAAAAGGCCCCTGAAGTCCTTGAGCGAGACCATAAAAGGTAAGCAGGGCAGGTTCCGCCAGAATCTTCTTGGCAAGCGTGTCGATTATTCCGGGAGGAGCGTTATCACCATAGGGCCTGATTTGCGGCTTCACCAGTGCGGTCTGCCCAAGGTGATGGCTCTGGAGCTTTTCAAGCCGTTTATTTACCACCAGCTGGAAAAAAAGGGTATAGTCGCAAACGTAAAGAGCGCGAAAAAGTGGGTCGAACGGGAAGAGCCTGAGGTCTGGGATTGCCTTGATGAAGTCGTAAAGGAGTTCCCGGTCCTGCTGAACCGTGCTCCTACACTTCACAGGCTGGGAATCCAGGCTTTTGAACCTGTTTTGATAGAGGGCAAGGCCATACAGCTTCATCCCCTTGTGTGTACCGCATTCAATGCGGATTTTGACGGGGACCAGATGGCCGTGCACATCCCCCTCTCCCTGGAGGCCCAGATAGAATCACGCGTCCTGATGCTCTCTTCAAACAATATTCTGTCTCCTGCAAACGGCAGCCCCATCATCGTGCCTACCCAGGATATTGTTCTGGGAATATACTACATGACCCTTGGGCTTGAAGGCGTCAAAGGGGGCGGCATGTATTTTTCCGATCCATCGGAAGTGCGCATGGCCTATGATTCAGGCGCCATTGACCTGCATGCCAAGATCAGGGTCAAAATTGACGGGAAAAAGGTTGATACTACAGTAGGGCGTGTCCTCCTGTGGGAGATAATCCCCAAGGGAGAGAGCTTCATATTCAGACATATTATGGTCCCGACCGAGGAAAAGGCCGAAGCCGTAAACAGGGAGATTGCAGCCGGCAGGCCTTTCAAGGATCTTGTGGGTGAGTATTCAGAGGCCTTCGATAAAATGTATAACGGTAATATCGGCCTGCTGGACGCCGATGAGTTCAAGGATATTTACGGGATCGAGGATACCGAAATAACCGATCTGTACAAAGCGGATACCGGTGATATCGTCGGGCCGATAGTTTCAGCCGGCAAATTTCACTTTTTCCAGGTGATCGAGAAGAAAAGCAGGATCCCCTTTGATATGATCAACAAAGTCTTGACCAAAAAAGGGTTGAGGGATCTTGTAGACTTCACCTACCGCCACAAGGGGCCCAAGGCCACGGTTATTCTTTCAGACAGGCTTAAGGATGTCGGGTATTCCCATTCAACACGCGGCGGCCTTTCTATTTCCATAGACGCCATGGTGATCCCTGAGAGCAAGTGGGAGATTATACGAGAGGCCGAAAAAGAGGTCGCCGAAATCAATCATCAATATAACGAAGGTCTTATTACCCAGGGTGAAAAGTATAATAAGGTTGTTGACATATGGGCCAAGGCCACGGACAAGATAGCCGAGAAGATGATGGAGGCAATGGAACGCCCCTATGTGGTGGCTGACCATGACGCTGATCTTCCCAGGGATGATGTCCGAATCAAGGAATGGATCAACAGGAAAAAAGAGAGCATAAATCCCATTTTCATGATGGCGGATTCCGGTGCCCGCGGAAGCAAGGACCAGATGAGGCAGCTTGCCGGTATGCGCGGATTGATGGCAAAACCATCGGGTGAAATCATTGAGACTCCGATAACGGCTAATTTCCGGGAAGGTCTTTCGGTCCTCCAGTACTTTATATCCACCCATGGAGCCCGGAAGGGACTTGCGGATACAGCCTTGAAAACAGCTAATTCCGGTTACCTGACGAGGCGGCTTGCGGATGTGGCCCAGGATTGCACGATAACCGAGCATGACTGCAAAACGAATGTCGGTATAGAGGTGGAATCCCTGCTTGAAGGTGGCGAGGTGATAGAGCCCCTCGAAGAGCGTATTCTGGGGCGTATTACCTTGAAAGATGTTATTGACCCGTTTACTGACGAGGTTCTTGTAAAGGCCGGTGAAGAGATCGACGAGCTTGCCGTGGAGCGGATAGTCCAGGCCGGTGTCAACAAGGTCGCAATCCGTTCGGTTCTTACATGCAACGCACGTCATGGTGTTTGCGCCATGTGTTACGGGCGCGACCTTGCGCACGGGGGGTTCGTTGAGATAGGCCAGACAGTAGGGATAGTAGCTGCTCAATCCATCGGCGAGCCCGGAACACAGCTTACCATGAGGACCTTTCATATCGGTGGCGCTGCGAGCAGGAGGATAGAACAAGCAGATATCAAGGCCCGTGTCGATGGTATTTTAAAGTATATAAATATCAAGGTGGCGGTGAATGCGGAGAACAAGAAGATAGTAATGAACCGCAGAGGCGGAGAATTCGCCATCCTTTCGGACTCAGGAAGAGAGCTTGAAAGGTTTCCTGTCATTTACGGTGCCGAGATACATGTTGAAGACGGACAGAGGGTAAAGGCTGGCGACCTTATTGCTTCCTGGGATCCATTTACCACCCCCATAATCACAGGTGTTTCCGGCAAGGTCAAGTTCGGTGACCTGCAGGTAGGCAAGACGCTCCAGGAAAAGGTTGATCCGACCACAGGAAAATCCAGTCTTACTGTTGTCGAGTCCAAGGGTGATCTGAGGCCCAGGATCAGTATTAAGGCCGAGTCAGGAGAAACCGCTGAGGTTCCTGGAGGTGGGTTTGCCCGTTATTCTTTGCCGGTAAATACCATATTGATGGTTGAGGAAGGCGATTTCGTCAGGGCTGGTGATATTATCGGCAAAATCCCCAGGGAAACGGCTAAGACCAAGGACATCACTGGCGGTCTGCCAAGGGTCGCCGAGCTCTTCGAGGTGAGGAAACCTAAGGAAGCCGCTGTGCTAAGTGAGATAGAGGGCTATGTCAGTATCGCAAAAACAACGACCCGAGGTAAACAAAAGATTACCATTACCCCGCCTGAAAAGGGTGAGAAACGCGAATACCTGATCCCCAGGGGGCGGCACATAATCGTCTATGACGGTGATTATGTAAAAGCGGGCGAACCCTTGACAGGTGGAAGCCCGAATCCCCAGGACATACTCCGCATCAAGGGGCCGGTGGAGCTTGCCAAGTATCTTTTAAACGGAGTCCAGGAAGTTTACAGGCTTCAGGGCGTCAGGATAAATGACAAGCACATCGAGGTGATAATCCGCCAGATGATGCGGAGGATCAGGATAGTAGATGTTGGTGATACGGACTTTATCCCGGAGGAACACGTTGACCGGTTCGTCTTTGAGAAGGCTAACCGGGAAGTCAAGCGGAAAGGCGGCAAGGAAGCCAAGGGGGAACCATTGATCCTGGGAATAACCAAGGCATCCCTTTCAACGGATAGCTGGATTTCTGCGGCGTCGTTCCAGGAAACCACCAAGGTTCTTACAGAGGCCAGTATTGCGGGTGCATACGATGAACTCAGGGGGCTGAAGGAAAACGTTATCATGGGGCGCCTTATTCCGGCAGGAACCGGGCGGCCCGAGTATGTCAAACCCGAGATTGAGACAGAGGTGAGATGACAATAAAAAATTGGCTTATGGGAATTGCGGGAATCAGAATAAAATCATGACAGGCCAATAATTTTCTTGACATGAGTGAATTCAAAATGTAGTTTAGCTGATTTTATATGGACGGGAAAACCTGGTTCTAACCGGGGAACAGGCTAAATAAATATTTGCATTTGCGAAGGATGGATAAATCATGCCGACGATTAATCAACTGGTCAGAAAAGGCCGCAAGCGGGTGAAGAAGAAAAAGAAAGCGCCCGCGTTGAAGGAATGCCCCCAGCGGCGCGGAGTTTGTGTGCGGGTGTTCACGGCAACCCCGAAAAAACCGAATTCAGCACTGCGTAAAGTCGCGAGGGTCCGCCTGACTTCGGGCATAGAGGTTTCCGCTTATATTCCTGGAGAAGGTCACAACCTCCAGGAGCATTCGGTTGTTTTGGTCCGTGGCGGTCGTGTAAAGGACCTTCCCGGCGTGAGG
The DNA here is from genome assembly GCA_964451355.1 of uncultured Desulfobacteraceae bacterium. Taxonomy (GTDB): domain Bacteria; phylum Desulfobacterota; class Desulfobacteria; order Desulfobacterales; family Desulfosalsimonadaceae; genus CAYVIE01. The sequence continues at coordinate 796 of CAYVIE010000067.1, read as the reverse complement.
TATCATATTGTTCGCGGAGCCCTTGATTCTTTGGGTGTCGAGGGGAGAAGGCAGGGACGCTCAAAGTATGGTACGAAGCGGCCCAAGTAATCTATAATTATTAGGTTGTTGAAAAGAGGGTGTAACGGATTATGCCTAGACGAAGAGAGGTGCCCAAAAGGGTTATTCCGCCTGATTTCAGGTACAACAGCGCGTTGCTCACAAGGTTTATTAACTGTGTGATGAAGGACGGGAAGAAGAGCGTTGCTCAGTCTGTTGTCTATGACGCGCTTGAAATAGTAGAGAAAAAGACCGGTAAGCCGGCTTTGCAGGTTTTTGAAGAGGCGATTAATAATGTAAAACCGCAGCTTGAAGTCCGTTCAAGGCGGGTCGGGGGTTCGACTTATCAGGTTCCGACCGAGGTCAGGCCTGAACGGCAGATTGCCCTTGCAATTAGATGGCTTATAAACTATGCAAGGCTTCGCCCTGAAAAGGGGATGGCAAGGAAGCTGGCAGGGGAGTTCATGGATGCCTCGCAGCAGCGTGGAGGCGCGGTTAAGAAACGCGAGGATACCCATCGTATGGCTGAGGCCAATAAGGCATTCGCGCATTATCGCTGGTAACCGGGTTAAGCATATCTTGTCTCTCCTGTAGAGAAATACTCGGTGGCAAGTATAGTAGATAACATGGCGTGGACTAGTGGGAAGTTTGTCGGATAAAGAAAATGAAGGGCGCATGGTTAGCCCATTTAACCTGGATTGAGAGGACGATACGATGTCAAAGAAGAAGTTTGAGCGGACCAAGCCGCATGTGAACG
>CAYVIE010000066.1:0-15140 GCA_964451355.1 uncultured Desulfobacteraceae bacterium | reverse complement strand
TCGTATTCACTGTAGTATATCTCGCCCGCATCATATATCCTTTGCAGTATCTGTTTCACAACAGCCTTGTGGTCCGGATCCGTGGTGCGTATGAAGCGGTTGAACTCAATATCGTACTCGGGCCAAAGCTGATAAAAAAGCTTGCTTACAGAATCGGCATACGCCTTGGGAGTCATTTTGTTTTTTTGGGCTGCTTCGACGATCTTGTCTCCGTGTTCGTCCGTCCCGGTGAGGAGAAAAGTCTCCTCACCCTTCATTTTGTGGAACCTTTTTGCGACATCAGCGGCAATTGTAGTATATGTATGTCCAAGATGTGGTTTTGCATTCACGTAATATATGGGAGTTGTAACATAGAATCTCATATCTGCTTCATCCTTCTATTTGTCATAATGTATCTGGATTCAATTTGTCGTTTCCACACAGGAAGATCATAGCTCAGGGGATTTGTTATCTTTAACTTTTACGGCAACAGTATTTTCTGAACAAGAATTACCCGGATCCCCTTTATGGCAGGAACTACAGGTATGCTTCCCGTTTTTGTAGTAATCATGTTCAAATGCAAGGCAGCACATCAGGCGGCCGCAGACTCCGGAGATTTTTGTTGGATTCAGTGACAGGCCCTGGCTTTTAGCCATCTTGATGGTAACCGGCCTGAAATTGGAAAGAAAGCTCGAACAGCAAATCTCTCTTCCGCATCTGCCCATACCGCCACAGATTTTGGCCTGGTTCCTTATGCCGACCTGCCTCATTTCTATTTTGCGTCTGTATTCGCGGGCTAGCATCTTAACCAGTTTGCGGAAGTCAACCCGTCCGTCAGCTGTGAAAAAAAAGGTCAGCTTGGTGCCATCAAAGCTGCTGTCCACCGAAAACAGATTCATTGGTAACGATAGAGAACGGATGCACTCCTTGCAATACGAAAAGGCTTCCTGTTCCAGCTTTTGATTTTCTTTCAGCTGGGTCAGGTCTTTTTCTGTAGCCGGCCGGTAGATCCTTTTTAATGGTTGTGGATAATCTTCAGGATTACCATCAGTTGGAGGTATGACCACAATCCCGTAATGGAGGCCGTTTTCAGTTTCGACAATGACAGGATCTCCTGGGCTGAGAACATATGCGCCCGAACTGAAATGATAAATCTTTCCTGCCGGCTTGAAGCGAACACCAACTATTTTTACCATCGGCTCAATCTTGGTTTATAAGGTTATTTAAATCCTGAATCCGCGAGCGTTTTTCCATATGCCATATGAGTGAAGGCGACCAGCCGATAATTTACAATATCGACTAGTCGCCGGCAAAGCTAACCGGCGTACAGGAAAACGCCCCGCAGGGCGGCTTATTTATGATGTTAAAAAATATTTGTTAATCGCTTTGATTCAACTCATTATTAATAAAATATCCATTATCACAACACGTAATTTCCCCTTACGGATTCAGGGGGACCATCATGAATACATGAAAAATATACAAATTTAAATTTTTATGAAGAAGTTCATAACGTTTGATGCTTTTTTTTCGCAAGCCTGGTGTACAACCGGAGAAAAAAAGCTTCGGCTGCGATTCTCGGGTTTGCGTTTGTGTACATGACATATGATTCAACGTCCGATGCGTCCTGCGCGGCTGCTACAGCAATAGTGAGGCCTGTTTTTTTTGCAGCCTCCATTATATGTGTTTTGTATTCAGGAAGCATTAGCCAATCGGAAGCTGATATTGCAACAGCCATGTCGCGGAACAAAATCTTCAGCAAGCTGAAGAATATGATCATCAGCTCTTTGTCAGCCCCGATGTATTCAGATAAAGGGATCCCGATTCCTATCGGGTCGTCAATCATACCAGGCAACAGCTTGATAACCCCCGAAACCAGGAAATCCAAGTCTTTTTTTGCCATTTCCAGGGCTAGCCCTATGCTGCCGCCGGAAAGTGATGCAATGATCCCTGCAGTGGGGTGTTGTATGTGAAATTTTTTTTGAAGTACTGCGGATACGGATTCTGCAGGGACGGGTAGAAAATCGATTCTATGGCATCTTGAAATTATGGTGGGCAGGAGATCGAGTGACCTTGCTACAGTCATGATGAATATGGTCCTGTGGGGAGGTTCTTCAAGAATTTTCAGCAATGCGTTTCCTGCCTCAGGATTGAGCCTTCCGGCATCAGGGATAAGAACCACTCTCAACGCTGCTTCGTGGGGGCGCAACGAAAGACGGTCTTGCAGAGTTCTGATTTCATCGATTTTTATCATCATCTCCCGTCCGGACCCGATCGTGTGGAAATCCGGATGGGTTCCTGAAACTATTTTTCGACATGAGATGCAGTTACCACAAGGTTCTCCCGCAGTGCAGGCATTTTCTCCGGTCGGAGGGCCACCTGTACAGTTGGCAGCCATAGCGAATATTCTGGCCGCCGATTTTTTCCCAAGGCCGCGCCTCCCCACAAATAACAAGGCATTAGGGTATTGTCCGGATGATATGATCGCCTTCAGAATCCTTGCTGGGTTGTCTTGCCCTATAAGAGAATCGAATCGTGTCAGGACTTCCATGGGTATCAGGATTTGCGGTTCACCCGCTCCCTGAGTTCCTTACCGCATTTAAAGAAAGGCAGTTTTTTGGGTTTTATAAAGACTTTTTCCCCTGTTTTGGGGTTTCTGCCCGTATAACTTTTGTATGTTTTAACATAGAAGCTGCAAAGGCCCCTTATTTCAATTCGTTCGCCCTTTTCCAAAGCTTCAGCCATGGAATCGAAAAAAATTTGTACAACTTTGGAAGCATCTGCCTTGGAAATGTTTGTCTCCCGCTTCAATGCGGATATCAATTCCAGTTTGTTCATGATTCCTCCTGAAATAGTTTTAGAAGAGATATAATTTTTATGTTTGCTACAATTTTCTGATAATTTGAATTATCTGTGATGGACTTTTACCGTGAGAAAACCTCCACCTCCTGGAAGAAAACAGCCATGTTTTCATGCCCGGGGGTTATTACTGCGAATCATGAAAGTTTACGAGATTGTCATAATTGATGATCTCGTAAAAAAGCAAAAATGCTTTTTTACGAGACGGGGGAGGGCTCCACTTCCCCCGCCATTTGAAATAAATTCAAATGGTTCCACCCCCACCCCCCGGCCGGGGCTAAATCGCCCTCGGCCGGATGATGGACTTTTTACGAGTCCATCATAATTGACAGAAATAACCACCGGGCATCAAAATATAGTCGTTTTTCACCCAGGCCCCGGTGGTGTTTTTTTGCTGTAAAGCTCTGTATGCAAGACGCCGTAAGCCGGGAAAGGGCGAGGCCTACCAACAAAACTACGTTGAAGCATTTCACGGCAAAGCGCAACACACGGATTTTTACGCAACTTCATATAATGATATGCAAAAAATTTTTTTAAGTCAAGTAGTTATGCCATATAAGCGCTATGCATTACGGCTTTATTCACCCATTCCACCCAATCCTTTAAGATCCACGATGAATCCTATACGCCTGTCAGTTTCATCTCTTGAGAGTGACAGGCGGGTTCTCCAGCATGATGCATCGTAAGACAGAGCAACATTCCATTCAAGTGTTTTGCTGTCACGGATATTATATTCGTAACCGCACAATATGTGTATATAGTTGTTCAGAGGTATACTGGTATCCATTGCTATGGTCTCTAAGTCGTCTTGCATATAACGGTAATCTATGTTCAGTTTCCCGGAGTCTCTGGTTTCCAGGTTGATACTAAGATCTGCAAAATCAAGCCGGTTGACTGCGTGATCAAATGAAGCATCAGCTTTAACCGCTACCCAAGGTGTGATGTGAATTTCCAATTCACCCGTCAGTGGTTCGAAACCGTGGCTAGGACCATTGGTATCCTTGAACGAGAATGGTTGCGCCACGTAAATCCTGCAAAACTGATTGTAATTGCCGGAAGTTAGAATATCTTTTTGGGAAGAAAAAGTTTTACTTGTGAACAACTGTGTGATGGAGAAAATCAGCCTGCTTTCTTCGTCTATGCGATCCATGGGATCAAAGTATGGGATTTTTTCCTGTTCGGTTTTTGGAATATATCTGTATTCGATTTCAGGGATAATGGAATGGAGAAGTCCTCCACTTGAAGTTGCATAGATTTTATAGATTTCTGTTTGTGCGTGAACGCCTGTTTCATATATTGTCCTGCTGGTGCTGTTCTTGACATTTTCTGCGTATGTTTCGTTTGAATCGGTGATCCAGAATGTCTGCCTTACAGCGGCATACGGGGTTATGCAAAGGGACTGTGACACACGGTATGGAATCGAAATTTCCGGGCGAAAATCGACCCTGTGGCCTTTGTTTCCATCCTTGCTATACAGATATTCGTATGAAGTATCAGCAGACCAGTATAGAGGAAGATCGAATACCGGCTGTTTGATTGCGCTTGCCCGGATGACCGGCAGTCTCTGCAATGTGGTGTCATCAAGGTTATTCTGCCTCAGGGCTGCGTTATCATCATAGATTAAATCCGCGTCGAGTATAGCGTTATTCCAGGCATTGTGAATATTTAAGCGGTTCCTTCTGGTATTGTCATTGGCGTCGTCAATATCTCTGCCGAACCAGGCAGACATTCGTTTTTGTATAGTTCCGTAACCGGTGTAGAATGATTCGAATTCTTCTATATAATCCTGATCGCTCACAATATCGATATCGATCGAGGCTGACCAGTTTCCGGGCAAAGCGTGGTCGGCCTTTGCACAGATCCAGTAACGGTGATGGTTTGTTCTGATGTATTCATCCTGGGTGTAGCCCCAATTGTCACTGGCATCACCAGTGCCATCATCTATATGCTTATCATTTATGCCCTGCGCGAAGAATAAACCTTTTGATAAAGGGGAATAAAGATATCTGAACTCTATCCCTGCCTTTTCTCCTCTTTTACTGAGATAATCAAAATAGAAAGTAGTATCCGAGTTTCTTGAAAACGCCCAGAAGTAAGGCACCTCCAGGCTGAATCCGTTTCTGCTCGATATAGATGGCCTTGGAAGAAGAAAGCCAGAAGACCTTTTCCGTTTAGCAGGAAAAAGACCATATGGTACATAAATAACCGGGATATTTTTAATGTAAAAGTATCCGTTTTCTACGCTCGCATAACCTTCAACCGTGATTTTCAAGACCCGCCCTGAAATCGACCAATCAGGTTTATCAGGATCACAAGATGTCAGGGTTGCTTCGTTGATAATATATGTCGATGGTCCGGTTTTGTTGATATGCTTCCCCTTTATACTGAAATTGGTTTTTTTAATGAAAATAAATCCTTGCTCGATTGTCCCTTTTTTGGCTTCAAGGTCGATTTCAATGCGTTCTGCTTCAACACGGTCGCCTCGGTATATCAGGATAACTTCGTTCCAGGCAATTATGATGTTGGCTATGGGATCGAATAATAGGTGGCCGGCTTTCAGTGACATATGAGGTCTTTCAAGCCTGACGTTTCCCTCGGCTTTGTAAGATCCTGTTTTTTTGTCATAAGTGATTCTGTCTGCCCGAAGCATCCATGGACCGGTCTGTTCTATTTTCGACAGGTCGTTTTTTCCCGTGGCGAGCAGGGGGGTGGGGATGGCGTTGAAAAGGAGGATGATCGATATCAGAGTAAAGAATTTCATTCCAGCCAGTCTCCATCATTAAATACAGTGTTACGGCTCTTGTATGTTCGGATGCGGTTGATTTATGTTTTGCGTTTTTCGGCCCGGGCACGGGCGAATGTTCACGAAACCAGGAATTCCTTAGAAAAATGCAGGTTGATGGTTTCGTATAATTTGCGTATAAGATTTCGAATATGCCAAGGACTCCATAGCCGCAAGCAAATTTTTTTTCGATCTTACAGGCGGTATTCCGGATTATTATGGTTATGCCGTAAAGATGTTTAAACCGTGGATGGAACTGGGCGAGGGCAAAAATTGCAGAATGAAGAAACAAAATTGACAAAGGGCATTTTTGTCTCTGAATTACGTCCCGGCAACAGGGTTGATGACTTTTTTTTGCTATCGGAAATTAAGATGGGGGTCAAGCGGGATGGATCTCCATACCTGCAGGTTACACTGTCTGATAATTCCGGTCGTATACAGGGAGTTGTCTGGGATAACGCAGGGGATTATGCCGAGATGTTAAAGCCGGGTGATATAGTCAGGGTCAAGGGGGCAATCGCCACGTATCGTGGGAGCTCGCAGGTTATCATCAATGCTATGGAGCCGGCAGGTGATATGGATCTTGATCCATCATGGTTTTTGCCGAGTTGCAGCCGTGATGTCGATTCAATGATGACACGCCTTCTTTCTCTGGTTGGCAGGATTGATGATCCTGATCTTAAAAGGCTTTTAAACTATTTTTTCTCTGACTCCCTCTTTGTATCAAAATTCAAAAGGGCCCCAGGCGCAAAGCTTATGCATCATGCTTATATCGGTGGTCTGCTCGAGCATACTCTTTCTATTTCATGCCTGGCCGAACGAGTCGCACCCCATTATCAGGGTATAGACAAAGGGCTTTTAATCACCGGTGCGATTTTGCACGACATAGGTAAAATAAGGGAATTTCATTATGATAGAATGATCGATTATTCTGATGAAGGAAGGCTTTTCGGGCATATCGTCATCGGGCATGCAATGATATCGGCAGCAATTGACGATATAGGGGATTTCCCCGAGGAAAAGGCAAAGATGCTTTTACATATAATTGTAAGCCATCATGGAAGCCGCGAGTTCGGATCCCCTGAACCTCCCAAAACCCTTGAGGCGCTTCTTTTGTACTATCTTGATGAAATCGATGCAAAGATAAACGGCGTGAGGGATTTTATAAACAAACATCAATCTTCTGGTACCTGGAGCGATTATCATAAACCTCTTGCACGTTTTTTCTATACAGGTAAAGCTTGTTACGGGGAGTATGAAAAATAATTCATTACCGACTATAGTTGTCAAAATTTGACAAGCAGGGAAAATCTGCATCCGCGGCGGATTGCGCCCGTGTCTGATGACACATGCGGTCTTGGCATGCTGTTCGGTCCGGTTGATTCGTCTTTGAGAGCTCAGGGGTAGGGGATGTTCATAACGGTTGAAGGTATTGAAGGTTCCGGGAAATCTACGCAGGTTCCGTATATTCGGGATTATCTTGAAACAATGGGTATTGAATGTATAACAACCAGGGAACCCGGAGGAACTCCATTGGGCCGGCTTATTCGCAGGATTCTGCTCGATCCAGGGTCAGGAGAAATCGTGCCTTTGTGTGAGCTTTTCATGTATGCGGCAGACAGGGCCCAGCATGTTGAAAAGGTTATCAGGCCTGCTATTGCTGCCGGAAAGGCGGTGATTTGCGATCGCTACATCGATTCAACCATTGCCTATCAAGGTGCTGCCCGGGGAGTGCCTTCTTCCATACTGAAGGATATCGTGGAAATTTCCGCCTCTGGGCTCAAGCCGGATATAACTTTTTTGCTTGATCTTCCCCCGGATGTAGGTCTATCCCGTGCATGGAACGACTTCAGGACAGGTGGGAGAAAAAGCACTGAGACTCGTTTTGAAAATGAGACCCTTGATTTTCACGAAAAGGTCAGGAACGGTTTTCTGGATATAGCAACCAAGGACCCAGAGCGGATCAAAGTTATTGATGCAACACTCGATAAGCAAATTGTTCGCGAAGCTATAATCGCCCGCCTCGAGTCTTTTATAAAGGACAGGAAGCAGCGGGCCGTAACCGGAAAGAAGAGACCAATATGAGCAGTGCCATATTAGATGCAATAGGAAATACCCCCCTTGTTGAAATCCGCAGGCTTTGCCCCAACCCCAGGGTGAAAATCCTTGCAAAGATAGAATACTTGAATCCCGGGGGGTCTGTTAAGGATAGACCCGCCCTGGCAATGATAGAGGACGGCGAGAAAACAGGAAGGCTTACGCGTGACAAGATCGTTATTGAAGCCACAAGCGGCAACACGGGCATTGGCCTTGCTATGGTGTGTGCAGTAAAGGGCTATCGCCTTCTTCTTGCAATGTCTGAGGCCGTAAGCATGGAAAGACGCAAGATTCTGACCGCCAGGGGGGCGGAAATCCTTCTCACTCCCGGTCACCTGGGCACAGATGGGGCCATAGAGGAAGTGTACAACATGGTCAGGGAAGATCCCGACCGATATTTTCTCACCGACCAGTTCAACAACCCTGCAAACTGGAAGTCACATTACCGGGGAACCGCAAACGAGATAATAGAACAGACAGGTGGCCGTTTTGACAAGTTTATTGCGACCATGGGCACCACAGGCACACTTATGGGGTGTGCGAGGCGTTTTGCAGAATATGATTCAAAGATCGAGATTATCGGGGTTGAACCCTATCTAGGGCATAAGATCCAAGGCTTGAAAAACTTGAAGGAGGCCTACCGGCCAGAAATCTTTAAAAAGGAATTGATTCACCGTAAGGTCAATATTGACGATGAAGATGCTTTTGAGATGACAAGGCGTCTCGCAAGGGATGAAGGCCTGTTCGTAGGTATGAGCAGTGGCGCTGCTATGGCGATTGCGGTCAGGGAAGCATTGTCCATGGAAAAGGGGACCATAGTCGTTATTTTCCCTGACGGAGGTGAAAGGTATCTCTCAACGACGCTCTTCGAGGTAAAGAAGAAGGCCGATATCTATTTCTACAATACAATGAGCCGGCAAAAAGAGCCTTTTGAGCCGTTTCGACCCGGGCGGGTATCAATGTATACCTGCGGGCCGACAGCCGACAGCCGGATGAATATCGAGGCGGCCAGAAGGTTCGTATTTTCCGATCTGATCCGGCGTTATCTGGAGTATCGCGGGTTTGATGTATTCTCGGTGATGAACATAACCGATTTTGATGATAAGACTATCCATGGATCAGAGGATGCCGGTATGAGCCTGCCGGATTTCACGCAGAAATATATAGATGCGTTCATGAAGGATATCGCAGCCATAGGAGTGAAACCCGCAGACCGTTATATCCGCGCCAGTGAGCACCTCGATGACATGGTTGAGCTTGCCAAGCGCCTATATGACAGGGGTGCTGCATACGAGAAATTACGATCACTTTATTTCAGGATCGCATCATTTGAAGAATACGGCCGTCTTTCCGGTATAGATATAAACAAGATCAAACTCGGTGCAACCGTTGATCTCGACGAGTATGAAAAGGACAATCCCAGGGATTTTACACTGCTTAAAAGAGCCCGTCTCTCAGAGTTGAAGCGGGGTATTTACACCAAGAGCCCCTGGGGAAATGTACGTCCATCATGGCATATACAATGTGCGGCTATGGCCATGAAACACCTGGGGGATGTCTGCGACATCCATGCAAGCAGCAGGGATCACCTGTTCCCCCATCACGAGAATGTGCATGCAATTACAAAGACTGTTTGCGGCAAGAGTTTTGTCCGTTACTGGATGCATTGCGAACAGGTGCAGATCGACACAGGGCAGGCAGGAGCGGAAAAAAAACTCCCTGAGGTCAACGCACTTGTTGAAGAGGGTTTTCCGCCCCGCGTGTTGCGTTATTGGCTTGTTTCGTCTCACTACCGGAAACCTCTTGTATTTTCTGAATCCAGGCTCAGGCAGGCAATGAAGGCCCTGGCTAGAGTCGATGCATGCGTTGAAGCATTGCAGGAGATTGTTTCCGACTATAAGAATCCAGAGATTGATCAGCTTGAATACGATATCAGGCAGCAGGTAGTTTCCGCCATGGATGATGATTTAAATACCCCCAGGGCGTTTGCGGCTCTCTTTTCCAACATCAGGAAGATAAACAGACTTATATCTGAAGAGAAGATCGGAAGTGATGACGCCCAAAAGATTCTCAATGCATTTTCTTCAGTTGACAGGATTCTTGGAATTTTTGATTTTTCCATGTCCTCATATCCAGAGGATGTCCGGGAGTTGATCCGGCAAAGGGAAGAGGCCCGGAAAAAGGGCGACTTTGAGCTTGCCGACTCCATTCGCAAGCGCCTTGAAGCCAAGGGCGTACGTGTGAAAGACAAGCCGCTTCGCCTGACTCATTGAAAATATTTTTGAATTTGTGACCGGAACTGCCGTCTTTAATAATATTAAAGGCTGATATTGTAAATTTTCATGACGATGAAAGGGCTTGTTTTTCTTGTTATTTGACATAAATTCAAATGATAGCGCCATGATTTCGGCCCAGGCTGAACCGCATTTTAAAGATCCATGCCGGTAACACCGATAGAGGCGAATATGTGCTGATATATTATTGATGGCGATATCATGGGTAAGGAGTGAAAATACATTGGAAATCTATAAATCACTGGTTTTTCCGTTCACGCATGTGGAGCCTGAAACAGCAATCGCACTGCACCGTCGGTTAGGAAGGTTTCTTATATATCAGCCTTCAGTTGATATTTCCTTTTCAAGTATAAGGGATCTGGAGCAGAATGGAATTGTATCGATCCGTTACCCCGAAGCCGGGAATGAAATCAAGGCTGAAAAATTGCTTTCCGGATATATGAAATGGGGGGAAAATCTCGGCCCTGATGCATCGATTCCGGTTTGGATGGAATTGATGAGAAGGTTTGAGCAGGAGTTTGTTTCAGATCTCAAGGGGGAAATAAAAGGAAGCAAGAAGGTTCGAACAGCACAGCCCGATAATCAGATGAAAAGCTGGCTGGTGTTGTCCCTTGCCCATATGTTAGACGCGCAGCGCCTCGAGGCCGCCCGCTTGGAGCACAAGGCCGAAACGACCCTTGGCAAGACATTCGCGGCACTGCGTGGCGAAGAAGGGGAAATAAAACTGAAGAAAAGAATTCCCAGGTTTCTTGCTGAAGATCCGGGAGTTTATTACCCTGAAGCTCGTATTTCAGCCTGGATGAAGATATATCAGGCAGACACTATTCTATCCATGTGCCTTGTAACCTGGAGCGTCGAAATAATGATGCTTGTGCTTGACAAGCTTTCGGAAACCGTCTCAATAAAAGAGATATCTCCGAATGACGTAAAGGGCTATATCCTGATGGATCATCAGGATGGTTTCATGACTAAAGCATATCTGGCGGAAGATATATCAAAAAATGAACTATGCAAGGCATTGGGTGGAAGTCAGAATACAGCGCTTGCTGAAACAGACCGGAGAGGGGTTTATTTCGTATGCGTCAGTCCGGATATCACATAGGCAAGCATTTGTGTACAAGGGCCTGCCTGTACAGGGAATTGGGGAATATGGATTTAAACAGCATAAAAATAGCGCGATAACTTTCTTGACGGTTAAAATTTATTGGTATATTAAACAAACTTTCTGCATGCTTATGGTTGTAACTGGGTGTTATTAATGCGATATCTATAAAAATGAAAGGAGATGGAAAATGGCTTTTAATCCGGTTGTAGATCCTGACAAGTGCAAGGGATGCGAGGAATGTGTGGATGTGTGCCCTGTGGATGTTTTTGAAATGCAGGATGATAAGTCTGTTCCTGTCAACGCAGAGGAATGCCTGGGCTGTGAAAGTTGTGTAGAGGTTTGTGAAGAGGGCGCTATAACAGTCGAGGAAATCTAATCCTGGCTATTTGATGATTTCAAGTATAGGTCGCTTCCATCTTTCCCGTTTTTTGGATGGAAGCGGCCTTTTTTTTGGTGGATAAAAGCATGCTCTTATTCCTGCCATGAAAAAGATATACCCGGAAATGGCGCTATTCCGGCAGCATCTTGTTGATTTGAGCATACCAGATGAAGCTGCCGCGGTAAATGATACCCTTGTGGCCCTTTGTTCACAAACTGATGTGAATCTTGCAGGGCGACACATCGCTGTGGCTGTTGGAAGCCGAAAGATCGACCGCCTTGACTCGGTGGTTAAAAGTGTAGTTGATTTTCTGCAATCAAAAGGTGCTGATGCCTTTATTGTAACTGCCATGGGTAGCCACGGCGGCGCGACTCCTGAAGGACAACTTGATATACTTTCTTCTTATGGCATCACAAAAGAGAGCATGGGAGTACCTGTGCTTGCTTCGATGGATGTTAGATCGATCGGCAAAACGCGTTCTGGTTTCGAGGTTTTTATTTCATCCGATGTAATTGGGGCAGACGGTGTTGTGGTGATAAACCGCGTTAAGCCACATACGAAGTTCAGGGCGGATATAGAAAGTGGCCTTTGCAAAATGCTTGTTATCGGGCTCGGCAAGGAGAAGGGCGCATCTGAGTTTCATCGTTTTGCTGTGCAATCATCATTTTCCATTATAGAGGAAGGGGCGGATCTGATCATAAAAAAATTACCTGTTCTGTTTGGTCTCGCTCTTGTCGAAGATGGACGCCACAGACTTTCGTGGGTGGAAGCGATACCTGCAAGACAGATAATAGAAAGGGAAAAGGCTCTTTTATTAAAAGCGCGCGACTTGATGCCTAAAATTCCGTTTTCATCAATCGATCTGCTTATTGTGGATCGCATCGGCAAGGATATCTCAGGCATAGGGATGGACTCCAACGTTACTGGAAGGCACAGGGACATAACCGGAGATTTCTCCTTTCCCCCGGCACCCAAAAGGATATTTGTAAGAGAGCTGTCGCCAGGATCTGACGGGAATGGGAACGGCTTAGGGCTTGCTGATTTCACTACCAGCCGGCTTGTGAGGCAGCTTGACTTGCAAAAAACATTCAAGAATGCTGTTGCTGCGATATCCCCGGAAAAGGGCGCGATACCGATTCATTTTGAGACCGATGCCGAATGTGTTGAGGCAGCGTTACATACCTGCGGCCTGGACTCCGCAACAAACGCAAGGATTGTCAGGCTCAAAGATACGCTTAACCTGGAATACATGCATGTGTCAAAAAGCCTGGAGAACGAAGCTGCCAAGGCCGGGCTTATGCGTGTATCTCCCTGGGAACCGATGAAGTTCGATAAACGTGGCAACCTGTATGAATTTAACTTATTATAGCGCAACCACATTTTGTATTCAGACTCATCTGGGACCTGTGTTTATGGTCCTGGATACATCAAGGACTTATCTGGAAAAGATTATCCTTGCTTCAATGGAGCAATATTCAGAAGTTGTACCGGCATCCAAAGGCCGGCACAACCTCGGTGGCCCAATTCCCCGGTCGCTGGAGAAGGCGTTTATATTTTTGTCAAATTATTTTGAAAAGAAAAATACGTTTCCCATTCCGTGGGAGGTATTGAACCTTGACAGGTTTACTCCACTTGAGAGAGAGGTTTTTCGGTACACCGCGCAGATTCCCTTTGGTGGGATAGTGGCTTACAAGGATATAGCTAAGTCCATAGGAAGGGAAAAAGCCGCCCGTTTTGTAGGATCAACTCTTGCAAAAAATCCTTATCCGATTATGATTCCTTGCCATAGGGTTGTATCCAGCGATGGCGGACTGGGCGGTTTTTCAGCCGGAACCGGATGGAAGAGGCGGTTGCTGGAATTTGAGAATAACAGGATTTAAAGAAAATTGAGCCCTGGCGCGTTTTCCCGGATATCAAATGTGCGGTGTCAGGCATTCGATAACACTTCTATCCCGATTACGTGCTGATAAATCAAAAATAGCGTGCGCCCTGAAAAGCGGCCGATGTTTCAGGTAAAATACGGCCGTTGGTATTTGTTTGTTTCGTTATACCTTAATAGTTAGGGCTTATTTTGTATAACCTACTGGCTCCGGTCATGGATTCAGGTGATAATTAACAATACAGGCGTGATTTGTCCGTACAGGTAGCTGAATGTTTTTTTTCAATACTTGTGCCATGATTGAGGCTGTGTTAGAGAGAGCGGTATGAAACAATATGTCGTTGACCAGATTCGCAAATCTGACGAGGATAAACTAAGATCCTACCTTGAGAACAACTTTGGTCCCTCCGAGTTAGGATGTATTTATTGGATACCGATTGCAACGGAACTCCTTACTGAAAAACAGCTTGAACACGAAGAATGCAGTCCTCATCTGGCGGCTGTACAGCTTGATTCAGGACAGCTTTGTTGTGAATTCCTTATACGGACCAAGAATCGTATCCGATGCGAGTGTATGGGATATGCAACTTCAAAACAACGTGAATGGCTCATTGAAACCATTGATGCAATCCTGGAGAAACTCGGGATACGGGTTTGATCTTTTACTTATCTTGGATCTGTTAGCGTTTTCCCATATGCCAGGTTCACAAAGGTGAGCGTCTCATAACAGTAAAATATCGACTGGTTGACGACGGAGTAAAATGGCGTGTGGGAGATCGCTTCGAAGGAAGGGTCAATTATAAGATGAAAGAAATTAAGAACTTATAACTCATTTTGATGTAATCCATCCTTATCCCCCGGCCGGTGTTAAACCTTTGACAATGCGTTTAACGGCTTTTAATTTGAATGCGTAGTAATATATGGTGATTTGTTGTAATGGATACTGTATCATTGGCTATGATAAATACTGTTATCCTGATATGGGGCTGCAATGGAATATTGTAAAAAAATCATTGGTAGCCAGCCGATGTTTGCATCCGATACGGTTAAATTGATACCTTTGGGTGGCCTGGGTGAGATAGGAATGAACATGATGGTTCTTTCCTGCCAGGGAACCGACCTGGTGATTGATGCCGGAATCATGTTTCCGGAGGACTACATGCTAGGGGTGGATTATGTGATCCCTAACATAGGATATATCCAGGAAAGGAAGAACAGGATCAAGGGTGTTATTCTCACTCATGCCCATGAGGACCATGTTGGCGCATTGCCTTATATTTTGAGGGAGCTAAAAGCCCCGGTCTATGGCACTCCTTTCACCCTTGGCATAATAAAAAGCAAGCTTGAAGAACATGGTTTGTCTCAAAGCACTGTATTACACGCGGTAAAACCGGGAGAAACCATATCCATAAACCCTTTTCGCATAGAATTCATCAGGGTTCATCATAGTGTTATAGATGGGGTTGGCCTTGGCATTGAAACACCTGCCGGCACAATAGTGCATACGGGAGACTTCAAGCTTTCATCTCCTTCGATTTCCAAAATGGCCACTGACATAGATGCATTCAAACGTCTGGGTGAAAAAGGGGTGCTTGCGTTATTATCTGATTCTACAAATGTAGAAAAGATTGGAAGAACCCCGTCTGATGATCACGTGAAAGAGGAGTTGGCGCGGATAATACAAAGGAGCCGGGGAAGGGTAATCGTAGCGCTTTTTGCTTCCAACGTTTGCAGGATACAGCAAGTAGTGGATATTGCGGGAGCAA
>CAYVIE010000065.1:0-15204 GCA_964451355.1 uncultured Desulfobacteraceae bacterium | reverse complement strand
TAGATGCTATATCTGTGCCTGTAACCGGGAGCGGGTTGGAAACGGCAGATAAACCAGCTTTATACGTGGTGATACATAAGGCAAAAGGGTTGTTTCATTTTGACGGGATATGCGAAGCGCACGAGGCCTGCCACGTCGCACCAACACCCAAAACAAAACGTAGGGGCGGGGTTTATCCCCGCCCGCTTCGGCAACTCATGCCGCCAATAACGATAATATTTAAACCCGGATGCATGTTGCGAGGCTGCATAAAGAAAGGCATGCTCAAAATATAATTGGAAAATCGGAACTTGTTTAAATTCACCGACGTCGGTGAAGTTAAACACGCATGGAAAAAAACAGATGCGCAAAGGTTAAAAAGGTAACCATGATAACATATGATAACAGGAATATGAAATGGAATGGACAAAAGATGCGGCAGATGCGGTTAAGAGAGTTCCCTTTTTTATAAGGAAGAGGGTGCGGGCACGTATTGAAGCCATGGCCGCTGAAGCGGGTAAAAATATTGTCACCATGGATGACGTGAACGCCGCTCGCAAGCGTTATCTAAACAACATGGAGTCTGAAATCAAAGGTTATTCAGTCTCCGGATGCTTCGGCCAGAGCGGTTGCCCTAATCGCATAAGTGATGATACCTCTTTAATGGAATCGCTTGAGAAAATCCTGGCAGGAGCCGGGTTATATGATTTTTTGAAAAAAAGAATAGACGGACCATTGAAGTTTCATCATGAATTCCGCCTTTCACTCTCAAGCTGTCCCAATGCTTGTTCTCAGCCCCAGATTGCGGATTTAGGCATCATCGGCGCGGCCATGCCATTAGTCAAGGATGAGCCCTGTTCCGGCTGTGGCGCTTGCCTGAAATCATGTATCGAAGATGCCGTGAGGATGCCTGAATCTGAGGACGGTTCAGGCGGAAAGGTTGCGCAGGCAAGACAAGGGAACGGTTTATTGCCGGAGATCATTAACAGCCTTTGCGTGAAGTGCGGTGCTTGTGCAGCAAAATGTCCCACAGGAACCATCGTCATTGGGAAGAAGGGGTACAGGATACTTCTGGGAGGAAGGTTGGGCAGGCATCCCAGGCTTGCCGACGAGCTGGGCGGGATTCATTCGGCAAAGACGGTCTGTGATGTTGTTTCAGCATGCATCGCATTTTACAAGGAAAACGCGGTCCATGGAGAAAGGTTTGCAGATATTGTTGCAAAAAATCCCGGTTCGGTGATGAATTTCATCAAGCCCGTTGTTGATGTATCCAGCAAGGAGGGAAAAGACTGATGCCAATACCAGGCAGGATGCTTACCACAGCCATGGCAGTAATGCCGCATACTGACATAGACTCAGCGATGGATCTTGCGCTTTCGCTGGATATACCATACTGGCCCCAGCTTCCTTTACTGAGTTATTACGAAGATATGTATGTGCAGGCTGCAGAGCATTTTCCAGGGATAGAGCTTGATGTCAAAAACAGGAAGCTTTCCTTCTCTCACGAGAAGTTCGCTTTAGAACTCGAAGCTTACTTCGCAAACATGGATGATCCTGATATGTTTGATGTAAGTGAAAAGTATTCAGCAGTATACCATAGATTCCTGTCTCTTGATCTCTCCGGGCGGCCGGCTATAAGGGGACAGCTTGAAGGTCCTGTAAGCTTCGGGTTCAACGTTTGTGATGAAAACGACCGTCCCATACTCTTTGATGACACTGTAAGACCTTTCATGTTCGAGTTTATGGCCAGGCGTGTGAATGTGCAGCTGGCGCGTTTGAAAAAGAAAAATTCCAATGCATTTATGTTTGTTGATGAGCCGGGGCTACAGTTTCTTTTTTCCGCCTTGTCGGGTTATGACTCTGTTCTTGCAAAGTCTGACATGGAAGAGTTTTTTTCTCTCATAGACAGGCCAAGGGGTGTTCATCTTTGCGGTAATCCGGATTGGGATTTTCTTCTGGGTCTTGATATAGATATCCTCTCTTTGGATATTCACACCAATTCCGATGTCTTTTCAAGCTATGCCGGATCAATCAAAAAGTTCCTGGATGAGGGAAGGATAATATGCTGGGGCATTGTTCCCACCAACGTGGAGCCCTTTGAAAAAGAGACTCCTCAGACATTGGCAGGGAAACTTTTTGAAGTGTGGAGCAGGCTTGAGAAGAAAGGCGTGGACCGCGAGAGGATAATTGCACAGGGGCTGCTTTCACCGGCGACTTGTTGTCTGGTAAATCCTGACAAGGAGGCTACGGTCAACAAGGCCTTTGCCATGTTGGCCGATGTCAAGGATATCATTCTTGGACATGGGTAATAACAGAAAACTACCCTTTGGTTTGGATCATGCTTGACAAACAAAACTCCTTTTAAAAGAATAAGCTGTCTGTTAGACAGATTATCTTATGTTGGAGCTTGTGAACTTTTAAATGGACACTCCAGGCCCCGGTTTGCAGATGAGGTTATTGATAGTCGATGACAATAAGGTCAATCGTTATATCCTCGAGTCCCTCCTTAAGCTATCCGGCTACAGTGTTGTTTCAGCGGAAAATGGAAGGCAGGCTCTTTCATTGTTGAAACAGTCCTCCTTTGATCTTGTGATATCAGATATTCTTATGCCCGAGATGGATGGCTACCAGCTTTGCCTCTCCATGAAGATGGATCCTGTTTTGCAGCATATACCGGTCGTTTTTTACACGGCTGCGTACATGGATGAAGAAGACGAGATCCTGGCCCGCAGGATAGGTGTCGCACGGTTCATCAGGAAGCCGGCCGATGCTGACTTGTTCATACAGGTCATCCAGGAAGTGGTGCAGGAGGCCAGGTCGATGCCCAGGCAAGGCCCTCCTCGTCACTGTGACATGGAATCGGTCTACAAGCTGTACAGTCAAAGGCTTGTCCGGCGGCTCGAGGAAAAAACAGCGGAACTAGAGGCTGCTTTGGAGGCCAGGGATCGAGCCATTGCCGACATGAAAGAGAGCGAGGCTGTGTTGAAAGCGGTCCTGGAGGATGCCGCGGCCTTGCTGTGCAGGATATCCCCAAGGGGATCAATTCTTTATGCCAACGAAAACTTTGGAAAGGTATTCGGTATTCCCTGCGATCAGGTGATCGGGGCAAATTTTTTCCTTCTGTTCCCTGAACATGAACAATTGGAGATAAAGGAACGCCTCGCATCACTGGGACCCGATTCCCCGGTAATCTCATTTGAGAATTCATATTTTGATTCCATTGATGGGGTGCGATGGTTCAAATGGATATTCAGGGGTATATTCTCATCGGATGGAAGAATAAAAGAATACCAGGGAGCAGGCCGGGATATAACACGGCAGAAATTGACCGAAGATACACTTCGAATTCTCGACGCGGCGATTTCAACCTCCCCCGGTCCCATGGCCCTGGCTGATCCTGGTGGCAAGATCACCTATGTCAACCGCGCATTCGCCGATCTTTGGGGTTATGCATGGGAATCAGAGCTTCTTGGCCAATCAATTCTTTTTTTCCTTGATCCTGATACTGATCCAGGTTCGGTATTCTCGATTATTGAAAGGAAAAAGGAGTTTTCCGGAGAGCTTGCCGGCCATGCAAAGGACGGCAAACAGGTGATTGTTTGGTCTGTCTTGACCTTGGTGGAAGGTGATGACGGCAGGCAGTTATGCATCATAGGTTCTTTTTTTGATCTTTCAAGACAAAGGGCCCTTGAACGGCGGATCAGGCAGGCCCAGAAAACAGAGACCATGGCAGTTATGGCCGGAGGCATTGCCCACGATTTCAATAATGTCCTTTCCTCTATCATGGGATACGCAGAACTTGCCAGGAAATCGTCCGAACCAGGATCTAAAACATTCTCCCACATAGAAGCAGTGCTGGCTGCCAGTCGGCGGGCAAGGGAACTGGTAAAGCAGATTCTTACATTCGCACGCCAAAGCGAGCAGGAAAAAAGGCCGGTAAAAATCAATCCTCTTGTAAAAGAAACCATGAAGCTGCTTCGTTCGGCAATTCCATCAGATATAAAAATCAGGACAAGGATAGACAGCCCGTCACGGGTCCTTGCAGATCCGACCCAGATCCATCAATTGCTTATGAACCTTTGCACCAATGCGGTCAAGGCTATGTACGACAAGGGAGGCATACTTTTTGTTGGAGTATCAGACGTAAATTTTGATGAAGAATTTTGTAAAACAAGATCTGTTCTTGTTCCGGGCAATTATGTCAAACTTGTTGTTTCGGATACTGGTTGCGGCATGGCGCCCGATATCATGGATAGGGTTTTTGATCCTTATTTCACCACAAGACAGGCGGGAGAGGGGACTGGACTTGGACTTTTTGTGGCGAATAATATTGCAAGGTCTCATGGCGGGTTGATGGAAGTCGAGAGCTCCCCGGGCACAGGCTCCAGGTTTACGGTTTTTATTCCCACTTATGAGGGCGACGAGAAAAAACAACTTCCAGAGATTCCTGAAACCCTTGACGGAAATGAAAGCATACTTTTTGTTGACGATGATCCTTCCATAGTAGAAATGGCTTGTGAACTCATGGAGTTCCACGGATACAAAGTTACACCCTCAACAGGCAGCAATGATGCTCTTTCCAGGTTTTCCGCGGATCCATTTGCATATGATATTGTGATTACCGACATGACAATGCCTGATATGACCGGTGACCGTCTGGCCGTGGAGATCATGCGGATACGGCCCGATATCCCCGTGATTCTTTGCACCGGCTATCACCGGAAAATCGATGAAAAGAAGGCCGAGCGTCTGGGGATCAGCGCTTTTGTCATGAAACCCTTGACGGACGAAGAACTTCTGGGTACCATTCGCAAAGTTCTGGACAGGAACTAGTGATTTGTTTTTGTAAACTCCTTATTCCTAAAATCCATCCAAAAAAGATCTGGAATAATGTTTTGCATGATAAACAGCTTTTCAGCTATTCGTTGTTATGGTATTGTCCATAGAAATCCTGAGCCCGGGATGTTTGTAAGGTGTACCAGGGTTTTGCTGATCATGATCCAGTAGAATTTGACCCTGCACATTGCCAGGACGGGGTATGGACAGGTTCTATGAAGCAAATTTCCAAAGGTTTGTCCCTCCTTATTTTTTAGTAAAAACATTTTGAAAACGTGTCCCAGAATATAGGCATTTCATTACAAGGAGGCTGTATGAAGCGGTTTTTCATGGTCTTTTTCATATTTCTGGCCGGAATTGTCGTTGGTTTCCCATTGTTCAGCATGACCTATTACACAATGGTAAGAACATCGACGCCTCGTTTCTGTGCCTCATGCCACGAGATCCGGTTTGCATACAACACCTGGAAAACCTCCACTCATGTCAACAATGCCCAGGGGTTTGTCGCTGACTGCATGGACTGTCACCTTCCTGCTCCACATGACACTTTCGCGTTTTTTTATGCAAAGACTTTTCACGGCATAAAGGACATCATAGCCCACTTTTTTGGCGGGGAGTATGATCGGGCCAAGAGCCGGGAGAGAGCCTATGCTTCGTTTAAAAACGACCAGTGCATGAAATGCCATAGGAACCTGCTCTATATACCTGACAAACGGGGAGCCATGCTCGCTCACCGGAGTCTTGTCTATGCTTTGCCTGGAAGGGAAAAGCGGTGCGTCGACTGTCACAGGAATCTGGTGCATAATCCATCGAATATCTACAAATATAAGCAGTTCAAAAATTATTGATGAAGGATGAAGACCGATCGGGATTAACTTTAACCACAGCCTGAAAGGAGGGGTCATGTCAGTATCCAATAAGTTTTCTTTTTTTATGTTATGCATGTTGCTTTCCATCATGATGGTTTCTCCTGCTTTTTCGAAGAATTCTGCAAATTCTCCAAAGGAAAAGGAATTCCGCATAGAGAGGGCAATCCCGCCAGCGGGGATCGCCTGCATCAGGTGCCATCAAAGGGTGAGTCCCGGTATCTTTGCCGATTGGGCCCACAGCCGCCATGCAAGTGCTAACATCACTTGCATCGATTGCCATAAGGCCGAGGAGTTTGATCCTGATGTTAGCAAAAAACATTACGAACAGTATGAGAAGTCGGATGATCCCTATGGAAGGAAGGAATACCGTGTTCCTGTTACTGCTGTGGTCACACCCAAGGACTGTTCCCGGTGTCATCCTGACGAGGCTGCCCAGTTTGCCTTGAGCAAGCATGCAAACACCCTTGAGATTATCTGGAAGATCGATCCGTGGCTGAACCAGGGACAAAATAGCGATACTGAAAGAATTGCAGGATGTTTCTACTGCCATGGGACAGTCATAGAATATAAAAACGGCGAACTCACAGCGGATACATGGCCTAATGTGGGTGTGGGGCGGATAAATCCGGACGGGAGCAAGGGAAGCTGCGCCAGTTGCCACACCCGCCACAGGTTCTCTGTGGCTGAAGCCAGGAAGCCTGAAGCCTGCGGGCAGTGCCACCTCGGGCCGGATCATCCGCAAATAGAGATTTATACCGAATCAAAGCATGGGGATTTGTACTCGGCCTTCGGTGATACGTATAACTGGGATGCAGCTCCTGGTACATGGTCTCCGGGTGTCGATTACAGGGGACCGACCTGTGCTTCCTGTCACATGTCAGGGGCTGGTTCAACCCTTACCACACATGATGTGACAGAGAGACTTTCATGGGAGCTCCAGGCGCCCAAGACCATAAGGCCATCTTCCTTCAAGCCCTTTCCTGCCAAGACCAACTGGAAAGTTGAGCGTGACAAGATGAAAGAAATATGCCTGCAATGCCACGGCAACAGGTGGGTCGACAACCATTACGAAAAGATGGACAGGGTTGTGGCCGAGTATAACGACGCCTATTTTGCCCCGGCAAAAGCTATGATTGATACTCTTTACAAGAAAAAACTTCTTGATTCGGGCAAGATGTTCGACGAGCCTCTTGAGCTTGAGTTTTATGAACTCTGGCATCATGAAGGCAGAAGGGCCAGAATGGGTGCCGCTATGATGGGTCCTGATTATTCATGGTGGCATGGTTTCTATGAGTGCAAGAAACGGTTTAATTCTTTCATGCACGAGGCAGAAACTCTCCTCAAGAACAACACGCCTTCAATAAAATTTGACAAGTACCCCAACGCGACCGGTAACACAAAAAGGCCGGCGGTGCTTTTTCCGTGATTATGGCCCGGCCATACAGGATGATATCGTAAAAAGTAAAAATATTTTTTTGCGATATGGGGGAGGGCTTTCCCTCCCCCACCATCTGAAATGAATTCAAATGGTTGCATCCCATCCCAACCGGGGGCAAATCGCTCTTGGCCGGATGATTGACTTTTAACGTGAAGACACATCCGGATAGGGGGTGATCAACAAGGATGTTTTCATACCTGAAGTGATTGCTGCTAATCATGAAAATCTTTGAATTTACTCACCCTGATCTGAGTCGGATTCTAATCGGATCATCCGGCTAATAAAGAATTTTATTATATGAAAATTGCACTTGACCTATGTCAATGCCGGAACACAGAGAATAGTCTATATCCATAAACCAGCGTATGGCAAAAAGTCATAAGCTTATAATATAAGCGATGGTTTGAACGTTGGTTTTGGGATATCTTACATTAAAAACAAAAAAGGAGGATGACATGTTTTGTTATCAGTGCGAGCAGACAGCCAAGGGACAGGGATGCGAAAAAATAGGTGTTTGCGGAAAGCAGCCTGATGTGGCGGCGTTGCAGGACCTGTTGATCTATGCGGTAAAAGGGCTTTCTCAGGTGGCGCTGGAAGCAAGAAAGGTTGGAGTAAAGGATGAAAAGACAGACTGGTTTGCCTGCGAGGCGATATTTTCTACCCTGACTAATGTTGACTTCGATCCAGAGCGGTTTGTTTCCTTGATTAATGAGACAGTGAAGCGCAGGGAGGAATTGAAATCAAAAATCGCCCAGGCCGGAGGAAACACCTCCTTCCCGGATGGACCTGCAAGCTACGAGGTTCCTGCATCCCTTGCCGAGATGGTCGCTGAAGGGGAAAAGTTTACCCCGAAACCCCAGCCCGGAGCCGATCCTGACATTCATTCCCTTCGCCAGACTCTTATCTATGGCCTCAAGGGGGTTGCTGCCTACGCGGATCATGCGGCGATTCTCGGAAAGACTGATGATGCTGTTTTCGAGTTCATCCATAGAGGCATGGCCGCGACATTGGATGACAGTCTTTCGGTAGATGACCTGATTGGCCTTGTCATGGAATGCGGTAAGATCAATTTCCGCGCGATGGAGATTCTTGATGAAGCCAATACCGGTACGTACGGTGATCCTGTCCCCACAAAGGTACCCCTTGGAGCAAAGAAAGGCAAAGCGATCCTTGTTTCCGGTCATGACCTCAAGGATCTTGAGGAAATATTGAAACAGACCCAGGACAAGGGTATTTATGTTTATACACACGGAGAGATGCTCCCCTGCCATGGTTATCCGGAGCTAAAGAAATATCCCCATTTTTATGGTCACTATGGAACTGCCTGGCAGAATCAGGCAAGGGAGTTTGATGCTTTCCCCGGTTCTATAATTATGACAACCAACTGCATCCAGAAGCCAAAGGAAAGCTACAGGAATAATATTTTCACAACCGGGCTTGTCGGTTGGCCGGGAGTCGTGCATATAGCTGACAAAGATTTTTCTCCGGCAATTCAAAGAGCGCTGGAATTACCTGGTTTTCCCGAGGATACCGACAAGGGTCACGTTATGGTGGGGTTTGCCAGGAACGCGGTGTTGTCAATTGCCGACAAGGTTATAGATGCTGTTAAGAACAAGAATATCCGTCATTTTTTCCTTGTTGCGGGTTGCGACGGAGCAAAACCCGGGCGTAATTACTATACTGAACTGGTGGAAAAGATCCCCAGCGATTGCGTGGTTCTGACCCTGGCATGTGGAAAGTTCAGATTTTTTGACAAGGATTTGGGTGATATAGGCGGAATACCAAGGCTGCTTGACATCGGGCAGTGCAATGACGCTTATTCAGCCATAAAAATTGCGACAGCCCTTGCTGAAGCATTCGAGTGTTCGGTAAACGATCTGCCACTTTCGATGATTTTGTCGTGGTATGAGCAGAAGGCTGTAGCTATTCTTCTTACACTGCTTTACCTCGGGATAAAGGATATACGGCTCGGGCCGAGTCTGCCGGCGTTCATCTCTTCGAATGTTTTGAACTTTCTCGTGGAGAAGTTCGGCATCAAGCCGATATCCACACCTGATGAGGATTTGGCCGCTATACTTGGATAAAATCCGTCTGTAATCCTGTTGAATACCCGGCGATTGCCGGTATGTAAAAACAAAAAGCCCGTGGTGGAACTGCCGCCGCGGGCTTTTTAGCGTAAAAAAAATTCCGGAGCCGGGGAAAAACAACTATGTTTCCAGTCCCGGGGTAATTTCTGTAATTCGTGGAAATTTGTGTTTTTATCCTGGCGTTCTTTTATTGAACGTCCATGATGATGGACTTTTACCGTGAAAACTCCTCCGGAGCCGGGGTGAAAAAACGGCCTTGTTTTTATGTGCGGGGGTGATTGCCGCTAATCATAAAAGTTTACGAGTCCATCATCCATGGGGGATGCAGCAGATATCCCTTGTCATTGAACGCCTGTTTGCGGCAGTCTGTTCTCTTCATGTATTTCCCCGGTAATATGGAAAAAAAGATTTGAGAAATTTCACCAAATGATTATGATAGAAAAAGTCAGTGTTTATGGGTATTTGTGCAAAATAAATCAAAACGGTTACAGGAGGCCTGTATGTGGGAATATACAGACAAGGTCAAAGACCACTTCTTAAACCCCCGGAATGTAGGAGAGATACCCGACCCGGATGGAGTAGGCGAGGTTGGGTCAATGGCTTGCGGTGATGCCTTGAAACTCATGTTCAAGCTTGATTCCGAAGGCAGGATCGCAGATGTGAAATTCAAGACTTTCGGGTGCGCCAGTGCCATTGCATCATCATCAGCCCTGACCGAGATGATCAAGGGAAAAACATTGGAAGAGGCGGAAAAGATAACGAATGATGATATAGCCGCTTATCTGGGAGGTCTTCCCAAGGAGAAGATGCATTGTTCTGTCATGGGAAGAGACGCGCTTATCAAGGCCATTGAGAATTACAGGGGAACAAAGTCAAAAGAGCCGGAAGGCGAAATCGTTTGCGAGTGTTTTGGTGTAACAGACAAACAGATTGAAGAGGTGGTCAAAGAGCACAGGTTGAAGACAGTGGAAGATGTGACCCATTATGTCAAGGCAGGAGGAGGATGCGGCAATTGCCATGACAGGATCCGCGAGATCATTAAAGATGTTTTAAAAGAAGGGGAAGTCGCTGTTCCTCAGCCACGCCGGCTTACTAATATCCAGAAGATCAAGCTGATTGAGGAGACGCTTGAAAGGGAGATACAGCCTGCATTGCAGAAAGACGGTGGCGATATAGAGCTCGTCGACGTAACAGGCGACACTGTCTATGTGAAACTGGTCGGTACATGCGCTCACTGTTCTGCTTCGGAGCTGACATTGAAGCATTATGTGCAGGTCAAGCTGCAGGAGCTTGTCGCTCCTGAACTCGTGGTGGAGGAGGTGAAGTGATGCGCGTGGTTTACTTGGATAATAATGCCACTACAAAGGCGGCTCCCGAAGTGGTAGAAGCAATGCTTCCTTTTCTTGGAACCTATTATGGCAATCCTTCTTCCATGCACAGGTTCGGCGGTATAGCCGGAAAGCATATCGCAGAGGCGCGTGAAAAGGTTGCCGCATTGCTCAACGCCGATCCCTCGGAGATAATTTTTACAAGCTGTGGTACAGAAAGCGATAATACCGCGATCCATGCCGCATTGGCGTCAAACCCTGAAAAGAGGCATATAGTGACCACAAGGGTGGAGCACCCGGCGATAAAAAACCTCTTTGAATATCTTGAAAAAAGGGGATACAGGGTGACCTGGGTGCCGGTGGACCGGCACGGCAACCTTGACCTTGATTTTCTCTATAATAGTCTTTCGCATGATACGGCGGTTGTCAGTGTGATGTGGGCCAACAACGAAACGGGCGTCGTCTTCCCCATTGCAGAAATTGCAAAAAAGATCAGGGAGCAGGGGATTGTATTCCATACGGATGCGGTTCAAGCGGTGGGAAAGATCCCTGTGGATGTAAGGGATACGGAAGTAGACATGCTATCGTTTTCAGGTCACAAGATTCATGCATCCAAGGGAGTCGCGGGTCTTTATATCAGGAAGGGGACCAAGTTCTCCCCATTTTTGATAGGAGGCCATCAGGAAAAAGGACGCCGCGGTGGAACAGAAAATGTCGCATCGATTGTAGGTTTGGGCAAGGCCGCTGAACTTGCAGGGGAGCATCTTGCCAATGGCGAGATGGCGAGGATAGCAAGGCTTCGCGACCGGCTTGAAGCCGCCATATTTGACAAGATTCCCAATGTGTTGTTGAACGGTAACCGGGAAAACAGGTTGCCGAATACATTAAGCGTCAGTTTCGAGTATGTTGAAGGTGAAGCTATCCTCCTGATGTTAGACGAATATGGAATATGTGCCTCTTCCGGCTCCGCATGTACATCCGGTTCCCTTGAGCCTTCGCATGTGCTGAGGGCCATGGGGGTACCATTTACCGCTGCCCACGGTTCCATCCGTTTCAGTCTGAGTGTTTTCAATACAGAAGAGGAGATCGATTTTGTCATAGAGCACCTGCCTGGGGTGATCAGCCGACTCAGAGAGCTTTCTCCTTTCTGGCAACAAGATACATCGCATGCGGTGTAATCCTGTATAGTTTAATGAACATAGCGTGACCATGTGGCTGCACAGCCCGGGATTGCTGTTTTTTGGGTGGATGGAGAGATAGTAAAACGTCTGCAAGGAGACAACCGTGGAAAAGAGAAGCGGCACCATACCCGAATGCAGGATTGATGCTAGATCCTATGCTGATTTCAGGAGGAAACTGCCCGGGATTATTTCAGATATAGTCACTGCCAGCAAGCGTGAGACGGTTTATTCTCATATCGATTACGAGCCGCCTCCTTTGCTGGATAAGGTTATTGAAATAATATATCGCATGCGGGAAATATTGTTTCCAGGGTATTTCAATACCCGGAAAGTCGATCCTGTCAACCTCGATTACCTTGTCGGGGATCAGGTGTCATCCTTGTTTGATCTTCTGGGTGACCAGGTGTACAGGGCGGTCCGTTACGAATGTTTCAAGTTTGACAAGCCATGCACTGAATGCAGGGAGCGGGGTTATGAGGCTGCCCTGAATTTCATAAGGTCTGTTCCTTCCCTGCAGGAGGAATTGGCGTTGGATGTGAATGCCGCATACGAAGGCGATCCGGCCGCCAAGAGTTCAGACGAGATCATCTTTTGTTATCCCGGGATATTCGCCATCATGGTTTACCGTATCGCCCATAAGCTCCATGCACTTGGTGTGCCTTTGATACCCCGGATGATGACGGAATATTCCCACGGGAGAACCGGAATTGATATTCATCCAGGGGCACAGATTGGAAAAAAATTCGTTATAGATCACGGAACCGGGGTGGTTATCGGCGAGACTACAGAAATCGGTGATAATGTCAGAATATACCAGGGTGTCACTCTTGGCGCTCTTTCCATTCCAAGGGAAAAATGTGATGAGATGCGGTTTGAAAAGCGCCATCCCACCATCGAGGATGATGTGGTCATCTATGCCGGAGCAACTATTCTCGGAGGCAGGACTGTTATCGGCGCAAGGTCTGTTATCGGCGGAAACGTCTGGATCACTGAATCCGTACCACCTGACACGCGGGTGGTCATGGAGCCCTCCGGTCTGATATACCGCCGGAACCAGCAGGCGGGCTGATAAGAAAAATATAACCTTAACCTGTTACGGGAAATAGTAGTTTCCAACAATCGTTTCTCGTAAAGGTGATACACCTGCATTCAGTGCCTTAAAATGGAGGACAGGTATGAAAATTTATAACAATATCATTGAGACAGTAGGCAGGACTCCGCTGGTCCGTTTGAAGGCGGATGGGCTCAGAGCTGTTGTTTATGCGAAACTTGAGTATTTTAATCCCTTGGGCAGTGTGAAGGACAGGATTGCCGCAGCAATGATTGATGCTGCTGAATCCGATGAAAAAATAGGCCCGGGAAGCCTGGTCATTGAGCCCACGAGCGGCAACACCGGTATCGCTCTCGCATTTGTGTGCGCTGTAAGGGGCTACAGGCTCATTTTGACGATGCCGGAAACCATGAGCATAGAACGCAGGAAGCTGCTTACTCATCTTGGTGCGGAACTTGTCCTGACGCCCGGAGCTGCGGGCATGAAAGGAGCCATAGACACTGCTTTTAAAATCCTGTCGCACAATAAAGACGCTTATATGCCCAACCAGTTTGAAAACCCTGCAAATCCTGAAATACACAGGAAAACAACAGCAGAGGAAATATGGGCTGACACAGAAGGGAACGTGGATATATTCGTTGCTGGTGTTGGCACCGGTGGAACGATTACTGGAGTAGGCCAGGTCATAAAGAAGAGGAATCCTGACTTCAAAGTGGTTGCTGTGGAACCGGCTGATTCCCCGGTTCTTTCCGGTGGAAAACCCGGACCCCACAAGATTCAGGGTATAGGCGCCGGGTTTGTCCCCGGTGTCCTTGACACCGGGATCATAGATGACGTCATAACCGTTGAGAACCAGAATGCCTTTGATACGGCACGCTTTCTTGCCAAAAAGCAAGGCCTGTTATGCGGAATATCTTCCGGAGCAGCAGCGTGGGCAGCCATGGAACTTGCAAGACGGCCGGAATCCGAGGGAAAAAGAATCGTTGTAATCCTTCCCAGTACTGGCGAGCGCTACCTGAGTACCGAGCTTTTTTCGGGTTGAAACATATTATCCGGAAAACCCCTTTTTCAGGAGGTTTTTATGACATTAAAGCCAAATTTCGAAACTCTCTGTCTCCATGCAGGATATGAGCCGGACCCTGTAACCCTTTCCAGGGCGGTGCCTGTCTACAGGACAACATCATACGTGTTTCGTGACTCGGATCACGCAGCTTCCCTTTTTGCGTTAAAGGAGCCCGGAAATATTTATACAAGGTTAATGAACCCGACTCAGGATGTGCTTGAGAAGCGTATGGCCGTTCTTGAAGGCGGGAAGGCGGCCCTTGCTTTTTCTTCAGGTACGGCTGCGATATTCAACACCATTATCAATATCTGCGAGCACGGTGACGAGGTGGTTGCGGCAAATAATTTATATGGTGGTACATATACCATGCTCAACGATATTCTGCCTCGCATGGGGATAAATACAAGATTTGTAGATCCGGCTTCACCTTCGAATTTCGAGGCTGCTATAACCGGAAATACAAAAATGTTTTTCTGTGAGACCATCGGCAACCCTACCCTTGGTGTGACAGATATTGGTGAAGTCGCAGGTATTGCAAGAAAACATAATATACCCCTGGTTGTCGATGGAACATTCACAACCCCCTATCTGTGGAGGACCATAGAGGACGGGGCGAACATAGTCATAAATTCAACCACAAAATGGATAGGCGGCCACGGAACAGGTATAGGCGGAGTTGTGGTGGATGCTGGTAATTTCGACTGGTCTGATCCGAAGTTCAGGTTATACAACGAGAAGGATCCCAGTTATTTCAATATCCGGTTTGCGACCGACCTGGGTGATGACAACCGGATTGCTTTCATAATGCGGCTCAGGCTTGTTCCTTTGCGCAACCTGGGGGCATGTATATCACCTGACAATGCCTGGATGTTTTTGCAGGGTATAGAGACGCTTCCCTTGCGGATGCAGCGCCATTGTGAGAACGCAATGGCGGTCGCCGAATTCCTGGCGTCCCATAACAAGGTTTCATGGGTGAGATACCCCGGCCTGCCCGGCGATCCGGCGCACGGTGTCGCTAAAAGGTATCTTTCCAAGGGGTATGGGGCCGTGGTTGTTTTTGGTATTAAGGGCGGTGTGGATGCCGGAAAGAGGTTCATAGACCGGTTGAAACTCATATCACACCTGGCGAATGTGGGAGATGCAAAAAGCCTTGCCTTGCATCCTGCCTCAACGACCCATTCCCAGCTTTCACTGAATCAACAAAAAGCTGCAGGTATAAGGCCCGAGATGATCCGTCTTTCTGTGGGAATAGAGCATATTGATGATATCATTGCCGATATTGAGCAGGCCATGGAATAGATTTTGTATGACAAGTTTATAGATGATGGACTCGTAAAAAGTCCATCAACCGGCCGAGGGCGGTTTAGCCCCG
>CAYVIE010000064.1:0-15405 GCA_964451355.1 uncultured Desulfobacteraceae bacterium | reverse complement strand
CGTTCCTTCGGGTGTACTCATGCAAATGCTGCGTAAAGGCGGGGGAACATTATTCGGTTACGGCAAAAAATATTTTTCTCTCTGGCAGAACGCTTTGTTGATGTCCAAAGATGAGATTGAGAAATTTGTGAATCACCTGGTAAAAGAAAAAGAGATTTCGGAACAGGAGGGAAAAAGCCTGGCAAAGGATATCATCTCTTTTACAAACGGTTTGCGCGAATGGATAAAAGAAACCATAGACAAAAGGGTAAATGAAGCCCTGGATTTGATGAATCTTGCCACAAAGGAACAGACGACGGAACTGGCCAAAAGAGTGGATCTTCTTCAAAAGCGGGTGGAAGCATTGGAGAAATTGATGCAATCCTCCCAGCAAAAAGCGGAAAAATAGATCCTATGAGCAGGTTGTCGGATTTTCAGGCGGAGCTTATTGGCTTGCCCGATTATACATTAATGAATCCAGAGGCAGGGGCATGTTATTTCTGGTGAAAAGGGAGCACTATATGTCGCTAAACGCCCCAAAGGTTATTTTGTTATGAAAGATACGCCTTTTGGGGGCATGGATCTGTTTTATGGCTTTCAATGACCCCGTATCAGATTCTTGTTTCAAGCAGATGAGTTTACATCCACTTGCCGTCTTTCCTGACAAGGGTGACTGTCGATACAGATGCGGGTTGAAATTTTTCGGTTGAGGGCATGAGAAAGGAGATGGTGGACCACGCACCAATAAATGCCAGGAAGCCTCCCACACACAGCGCGATCAGGCCGCCTGCACATCCGGTGATTGCACCGATGCCCATCAATACGATCAATCCTCCTATGATGAAAGCAAGTATGCTTCCCATAAGCACCATTACCTGGAACATGGTCTTGCTCCTTTCTGGTTTGTTAATTCATGAACCTCGTTGTCGCAACACATCAAAAAAACACTTAAAATTTTATACACATATTATACCATTATTTCTTTTTTATCAATTTTCTTTTTTTTAATCACAACAAACTAAGGAGTAACGATGAGCTTTGATCCAATTGCGCGGATTTCCTGCATGCCACGGAATGTTTGTCCAACTGCAGCTAAATATAATTATAAACGAAAAGTGGGCACCCGGCATGTTTCAGGCAGCCGTGCCGGTCTTTTTGCCCGCGCCGTGTTTTTCCTGTGCTGCATGCTTTTTATCAGCCTGTCTGTTGCACCTGGAGCTTATTGCAGCCATAAAACAAGGGAAAACGCGGTTGTCAGGGCGGTACGGAAGGTTTCTCCCGCGGTTGTAAATATCAGTACTGAATACGAGGTTCGTTACCGCGCAAATCCGTTTACTCCTTTTTATATGGATGATTTTTTCAAGCATTTTTTCGATTACGGCATACCAAGGAAACGCAAGGTTACCAGCCTTGGATCAGGTGTGATCATAGACGGCAAAAGGGGGTTTGTTCTTACCAATGAACATGTCGTGGCAAATGCCTCGAAAACGACGGTAATGCTCAACGACGGGAGGGAGTTTGACGCTGATGTAGTGGGTATAGATTCTGAATCTGACCTGGCTGTTTTGAAGATCAAAACTGATAAAATATTGCCTGAGCTTGAGATGGGGGATTCTGATGACCTGATGATAGGTGAGACCGTGATTGCCATAGGGAATCCTTTCGGGTTTTCCAACACAGTTACAACCGGTGTTGTTAGCGCAGTAAACAGAAGTATTCAGGCAGAAAACAGGGTTTATCATGATTTTATCCAGACTGATGCTTCGATCAATCCGGGAAACAGCGGGGGACCGTTGCTGAATATCGACGGAGAACTGATCGGCATAAATACAGCTATTTACAAGAACGCCGAGGGAATAGGGTTTGCCATACCGATAAACAAGGCGAAAAAGATAGTCTCGGATCTGATAACTTACGGTGAAGTCATCCCTGCCTGGATCGGTCTTTATGTTCAGGATATAGATAAGCGCCTTGCCCAGTACCTAGGTGTGGCCCCGGGCTCGGGGATTCTTGTCCAGGGTGTGGAGAAAGGGAGTCCTGCTGCGGAGGCCGGTATCAAGGACGGTGATGTGCTTCTTTCCATGGGTACGGATCCTGTAAGGTCTGTTGAGGATTACCGTTACCTGCTTAGAACATATAAAAAAGGAGATAGCATAGGTCTTACACTGCAGCGGGCCGGGAAGATGATCAAGAAAAGTGTGAAGGCCGGGATCTTTCCTGAAAAGCTTGCACCTAAGCTCGCCTATCGCCTGCTGGGAATAAGGGTTGTGCCCATAGATAAAAAAAGACTTTTTGATACCCGTATATCAGCGAATAAAGGGGTTATAATTTCTGAGATAGATCCAGCATGCTCCTTGGCGTCCATAGGAGTCAGGCCTGGTGACGTTATTCGTAAGATCGATGAAATGCCTACACCAGATCCGGAATCATTTTACAAGGCGATTATAAAGTACAGGTGGAAACCGTCGGTTGTGATTTTGCTCCAGCGTGGAGGGCAGGGATATTATATTACTGTTAATCTTTAACATTAAGTTCAATCAACCGGCAAGGCGCGTTTGTCGCTTTTTTCAGTGCTGGCAGGAGCTGTTTAATGCATATGGATAAACTCATGGTTGCTGGGATACGCCCTTTTCTGCCCAGAGCGCTCGCGTTTTTTCGTATGATTAAAGCGCGAATTTCGGGATATCCGCCTAAAAGGGTTCTGGTATTGGAAGGTGGAGGTATGAGGGGAATATTCACGGCAGGGGTTTTGCAGGCTTTTTTCGATCGCGGATATACCCCCTTTGATCTCATAGTGGGCACATCAGCGGGTGCGATCATAGGAACAGCTTTTGCCTCGGGGCAGATCTATCTCGCAAGGGATGCTTTCTTCAGTGAATTGATTAGCGGAAGATTCATCAGAGTATCAAACTTGTTCAGGCCCGAAAAGCATATCCTCAATCTGGACTGGATGATAGATACCGTGCTCATGGGCAATGAGCCACTGGACTTCGGTTACTTGAAGAGATGGGCGGTTCCAGTACTCGCCTGTGCAAGTCATATCCCGGAAGATTCGTATCCCTGTCCCGATTACCTGAACACATGCAAGGAGGATATCGCCTCGGTTCTGAAAGCCACTGCGGCGATTCCTATCCTCTACAGGGGCTTTGTAAAATACAATGAAAAATATTATCTTGATGGAAGCCTCACAGATCCTATTCCCTTCAAGCTTCCACTTGAAATGGGGTTTGATCCGTCTGAGATACTGGTGATTTCGACCAGGCCCAGGGGTTACAGAAAGGAACATGCCTCATTCTGGGTGCGGATTCTTTCGGAGTCTTTTTATGATGAAGCAAAATATGGATATTTAATCGAGGCCATGGCGTCCCATCAGCGTCTGTATAACGAACAACGCAATGCTCTTGAGTCGTCAGGCATTGATGTGATCTATCCCCCCGGGGATTTCAAAGTAAAGCGGTTGACCCAAAGCGGTGAAAAGATACTTGCGGGTTTTTCCCAGGGAGTCGCGGCGGCCAGGAAATACCTGCAAAAGCAGGCTTGATGCTGGGTGGAGGCCACACAGCGCTGATATCTTTATCATGAAGATACCCGGGCAACAGACTGAATTTTCATCTGCGGGGGGGCTTCAGTAGAACCGGGAAAGTTTATGTTGTGGTAGAAAAAAATGCTCTTTTGATGATTTCATCTTGCATGGCCGGGGACAGGTCGTTGAAATATGCTGAATAACCAGAGACCCTGACCATGAGATGTGGATACAGGTCCGGATCCTTTTTGGCTTTTATAAGGGTTTCCGGATCGAGAACATTGATCTGGATCTGCATACCTCCACGCCTGAAATAGGTGGAAGTAAGGAAGTACAGAGCCTTTCTGCCCACGGTCCCTGATATGCTCCTGGCATCGAATTTCATGTTCAGGTTGATCCCGTTTGCGAATTTTGTGAAGTCCATCCTGTTTGCCGAGTTTATCACGGCTGTTGGACCGTTTCTTTCGCATCCGGCTGTGGGTGAAATTCCTGAAGCAAATGGTTCGCCTTTTTTTCTGCCGGATGGCAGGGCTGATGTGATCTCGCCGAAATACTGGTGAGCGGTAACTGAATAGATGCCGGTTTTGTAAGGGCCTCCACGTGTGTTTATTTTTCCACGAAGCATTGAGTCGAATGTTTCAATGACGTATTTTGTCCATCTGTCTGCTTCTGGATGGTCGTTGCCGTATTTAGGCACTGAGCGAAGCATGGCCGCGATTTTTTTATCGGCAAGGCCTTTTTCCAGGTGCGAGACGAGCTCAGGCAGGGTGATCCTTTTTTCTTCAAACACCAGCCGCTGTATAGCATAGAGGGAGTCCCCGGTATCAGGCCCGCCAACACACTGGATTCCCGAGAAGTTGTATGCAGCTCCCCCCTGGGTCGAGCACTTAGCGTGTTGAATGCACCCGTCTAAGAGCATGCTGGTAAGGGGTGTGGGGTGATAGACAGCATTGGCCCGCTCTATGGCCTGCAGGTCGAATAGTAGCATTGACAAGCCGTGTGCGAGTTGTTCCTCGAATGCTTTGACTACATCTTCCATGCTTTTCATGCTTGATACCGGAGGAGTAGCAGGGCCGATGCGTATCATGGAGCCGAATCGCCGTCCCTGGTTTAATGCTAACTCAAGCCGTAAGGGTACATTGAAGATGGCCGCGTCTGTCGATGAAAAGCTTTTGCCTTGGCTTACCGGTTCAACGCAGCCGACAGCCGTGTAATTCCTTGCGTCTTCTTCTTTGTACCCGTGAGCGATCATTGTCGGTACAATAACCTCGTCATTGTATAGGGCCGGGGTGTTGGCTCCGGACCCAAGCATTTTGAAAATTTTTTCAGCGTATTCCTGTGGCGCCCTGGAATGGATCCTGGCATGAAAATTTGGCTGTCGCATCCTGAGCATGTCTGCGGTTTCAAGGAAGATGTATGTCAGTTCGTTTACAGAGTCGTTGCCATCCCTATCGGTTCCGCCGACACACACCACCTGTCCGTTGAACATGCCGCCGTGAAAGTTGGTGATTACCCTTGAAAACACCGGAACAATTTCGCAAAGCTTGATAAAGAAGGCGGAAGTCAGCTCGAGTGCCTCGTCTGGAGTCAGCCTGCCCGCATCAATGTCCGTCCTGTAATAAGGGTACAGGTACTGGTCCATGCGGCCGGGGCAGACCGAGTTGTCGAGACTTTCCATGTTCAAGGCTATCTGTGCAAACAGTACGGACTGCAATGCTTCACGGTACGTCCTCGCGCTGAACCGGGGAACCCTTTGGCATGTTTCAGCGATCCTGGCAAGTTCGCTTTTCCTGCTGGTTTTTGTTTCTGCTTTGGCCATGGATTGGGCTATTTGACCATATGCTTCGCCGAAACGGGCAAGTCCCTCTGCAGCAATTTTAACGGCCTCAAGAAAATTCCATTCATCTGATCCCTGCCTGAAGTCGTGTTGCCTTTTTTCTGCCTCGCGCGCTATGCCTGATGTGCCTTTTTTGACAAGCTTTTCATAGTCCGGGGCAATGTGCGAAATACCGCCTCCTTCGTTTATCAGGTAGTACTTGCCGCTGAGCTGTTCATACAGAAGTCGTGCTTTGTGGAACAGGTTTTTATGCGCCCGGATCCCAACAAAGCGGAATAGCCAGAAGGGGATGATGGAGGCCAGACGAATCATGTCAGGCGGGTCTATCTCCAGGGGGTTGACCTTCCTTGACGGGAAAAAGAAAAGATCGAGCATGACCACAAGGCCATGTAGTTCGGGAAATATCTGGCCACCCACACGCTTTGACGAGAAGTTGCCCACGAGAAGTTCATTTTCATATATTTTTTTTGACTTGAAAGAAAGAAAACCTGAAAGGGCTTCGGCCATTTGTATGGCAACAGGTTTTTTCCTGTTTTTCCTGTTCTTGAAGTACCTGGTGTAAAAAAGAGCCCTTTCGGTGCAGACAGCGGGCCTGGAGTTCATGACCGCATCCTTTAACAGCCTGATCCTGGGCGGCATCTGTTTTTCTGACAAGTTGTCACTGGATAAAGGTTTCATCCGGGTGGTATACATCTATACCCTCCTTTGTAAAAAATTCTCTGGCGCGCTTTATATCTTCCGGGGTTGCAGCGGGTATCCCAAGAGGTTTAACCGGCGCATCAATTCTTTTAATCTTTGATTCTCCCAGCTTGTGATATGGAAGAATCATTATTTGTTTTATATTGTTTTTGTGCAGGATGGCAGATAATTCAACAAGCCTTGCCGCAGCATCATTAATTCCCGGCACCAATGGCATCCTGACAAGGATCCGCGCACTTGATTCTGCAAGGGATGCAAGATTGGCAAGAATCTTGTCATTGCAGGCCCCTGTCCACTTTTTGTGCTCAAGACGATCCGCTATTTTTATATCATATAAGAAGAGATCAACCTTTCCGGCAAGGAGCCGGAAATTTTTGTAATCTATGTTTCCAGCGGTTTGTACGGTTACATGGATTCCTTTCTTTTTCAGCATGCCGGAAAGTCCTGCTATAAATCCTGCGTAAAGTATGGGCTCTCCTCCGGAGAACGTAACCCCGCCCCCTGAATCAGAATAAAAATCCATATCTTTCAATACTATTTCCATAACCTGTTCCATGGTCATGGGACTCCCTATCCTCCGCAAAGCGTCATTGGCGCAGGCCTGGACACACCGGCCGCAGCGTCTGCATTTTGTCCTGTTGATTCTGGTTGCCGCTTCTTTGAGTATGGCGCCGTGAGGACAAGCATAGAGGCAAGCAAAGCAGAAGCGGCATCGTTCGGCATAGAAAGCAATTTCAGGATACGGCCTGATGGATTCAGGATTCTGGCACCATCTGCAAGCGAGGCTGCATCCCTTGAAGAAGACAGTCGTCCTGATGCCAGGCCCGTCATGTATTGAAAAGCGCTGTATATCGAATATAATGGCTTTTTTCTTGTTCAAAGAAGTCGTCATCAGCTTTTATTTATAACCTGGATTCTGTGTATTTTCCCGCATGCCGGATCCACGAATATAAAGGCTAAAAACAGGCTGTTTTATGTTGTAATGGTCCTTTAATCAGACGGCACGCATACAGATGTTCCTTAAACAGATTATTGCAGAAAGAAGAAACAGCGTTATAAATTCATCATAGAATATTTTTCATGGAAATTGTAATATTTTTTGACATGATTTTATCTGGTCAAGATTTCGATAAAACATCATAAGTCAAAACCTTACTGCTCCGTAGACTGATTAGCAGCAATCAACCCCGGACACGAAAACAAGGCTTTTTTTCACCCCGGCCCTGGAGGAGTTTTCACGGTGAAATTATGATTTTTACGAGTCCATCAAAAACTGATCTGGTAATTTTGATGCAATGAACAGCAGCAGGTTTACAAAGGATATAATAGCATTAAATCCGCAAAGGATTGATGGTTTCATGTCGTTTCTATTTGTGCCGGGAATGCTTTTTGGATCAAGGCATTTCTGGTGGAGAAAAGGCGCGTGTCGAAAATCAGCGCATGAAGGACTTGACATAGCTATGTATATCGGGAAAGGCGGCAGGGTCGGATCCCTGGGCTCTGGCCTGGTTGTTCCGCCGGCATTTCCCGGCAGAGTGATCCGAATAATGGACGATTTTCTTGGGAGCACTGTTTTATTGGAAGCTTGCCTCTATGATAAAAGATACTACTTTTTTTATGCGCATATTAACCCCTTGCCTGAGATTAAACCCGGTGTTGATATTAAACCAGGAGCTCCACTCGGCAGGGTGGCGGATCCTGCTATAGCCGGCAAGAAGGTTCCGCCACACCTTCATGTCTCTGTGGCAAGCGCGGAAGCGTTACCAGAGCCGGATCTCCTGGAGTGGGAATTGATAAACAAGATTGGTATAAACTCTTTTATCGATCCGATCTGGATGATACAGTTCGATTATGAACTTGCTGACAGGTTGCCGGGGATTAGATGGTGAATCCCGGATGGCTGTATTCCTATCAAGCACGTATAAACCGGAAGAGTACAATAGGATAGGGTTTGTAAATGCTATATCATAGCTAGAAAAAGGAAAATGATGAATGGAGACACATAGAATAGGAAAGATAGCATACATCTGCGAAGGAGTGGAACCGGGTGAAAGCAGAATCGCCATCCTTTATATTCATGGCGCTGGTTTATCAAAGATGCTGTGGAACGAGGTAATGAGTCCATGCGGCAATGTTTCAACAATAGCAGTCGATCTTCCAGGTCATGGGGAATCATCAGGCAAGGCATGCCGATCCATCAAAGAGTATGCGGATGAAATTCTGGAGTTTATAGGCAAGCTCGGGCAAAGCAGAATAATACCTTGCGGCCTCAGCATGGGTGGAGCAGTCGCTATTGAAATTTTGCTGAGGGAGCCTGGTCTCTTTCCGGCAGGTATACTCATGAATACGGGAGCAAGGCTTAAGGTTCATCCTGCCGTTTTTGATGCATTGAAGGGCGATATGGCTAGCTTCCTGCCGATTCTATTAGCTTTTGCACTTTACCAGAAGCCGGGTATTGAAAAGATTGCAAAACAGCTTGAATCGATCATTACACCGGATACGGCGGTTGCTGCCTGCGATTTCATCGCATGTGACGCCTTCGACAGGATGGAGAGTATTGAAAATATTGATGTGCCGGTCCTTGTGATCTCGGGCGCGCATGATCAGATTACTCCTGTCAAATACGGCGAATTCCTGGCTTCAAGAATACCTAGGAGCAAACATGAAATTCTGCCCGAAACCGGACACCTTTCACCAATTGAATCCCCTCGATTATTGTCCCGGGTCATCTGCCGGTTCCTGGAAGAAAACGATTTCTTTTGTTCATGACGAAAGATATGTTTGATGGACTTTTTACGAGTCCATCAGTATTGGAAGTAGCTGAGAACCGAGGCCAAAAGCGCCATCAAGATTTTAAAAAGGAAATGAAGGTTTGAAGATACTCTTTATCGCTGATTCCACCAGTATTCATACCCAAAGGTGGGTCCATTATTTCGTGGCACAGGGGTATGATATTTACATCATCACCATAGGTAGCAAGCGAAAGGTGTTACCAGGTATACGTCACATCTTGAATATCGAGCAGTTCTATTACAAAAGCCCTTTTGCTTTTATGCGTGACCTGAGCATTATAAGAAAGATTGTTCGCATTATAAGGCCGGATATCCTGCACGCTCATTTTGCTCACCAGTATGGCTGGCTTGGGGCCTTATGCGGGTATCATCCGTTTGTTTTAACCCTGTGGGGCACGGATATCCTGGCTCTCCCTGGCCGATCCAGGTCAGGGGCCGGCAAATGGCTGACCCGTTTAGCCTTGACTTGTGCTGATGCCGTCACGGTGACATCTGTTGCCGCTATGAAGGCGGCTGTCGCCCTGGGGGCTGATGATGGAAAGACTCATGTTATTTTCTGGGGGGTCGATACCCAGGCTTTCCGGCCGGATATTGACGCCTCAGGTTTGCGGCAAAAGCTTGGTATTGCTCCGGATGCACAGGTTATCCTGTCAAACCGCAGTTTTGCTCCCCTTTACAACAACGACATCATAATTTCTGCCATGCCGAAGGTCTTATCCCATTTCCCCGGTACCATTCTGGTGCTCCAGGATGCTGGAGAAATCCCCGGAGGTGAGAACGAATTGCGCAAGCTTGCCGCATCTCTTTCTGTAATCGATTCCGTGCGTTTCCTTCCAAGGTTTGATCACAGGGATCTGCCGCCCCTTTATGCAATGTCTGACATTTATGTATCGGTGCCATCATGGGATGCAGGCCCGGTATCCCTCAAGGAGGCAATGGCGGCGGGGTGTGCCCCGGTGATCAGTGAAGTTCCAGGTCCAATGGAATGGGTGCAAGATGAATATAATGGTCTTGTTGTTCCGCCACGGGATGCTCACGCCCTTGCGGATGCATTGTGCAGACTTCTGGCAGATGAAAACAAGCGGCGGCTTTTTGCTGAAAAAAGCCGTGAATTGGTATGCTCCAAGGGAGACCACCTCACACAGATGAAAAG
Organism: uncultured Desulfobacteraceae bacterium; assembly: GCA_964451355.1. Lineage (GTDB taxonomy): Bacteria > Desulfobacterota > Desulfobacteria > Desulfobacterales > Desulfosalsimonadaceae > CAYVIE01. The sequence goes on along the minus strand of CAYVIE010000064.1, from coordinate 5,422 downwards.
AGCCGAGCAGATTTACATTGACCTTGCAGCGAACCGAGGGAAGAAAACTATAAGCGGGATATAGCCCTATCACTTAAAGCCGGCAAAAAAATCGAAATGCGGAAGACCCAGATGGAACAAACAGAAAAGAAGAGGATTTGTTTTTTTTTGTGTGCGTGGTTTCATGATCCAATGTGGAAAGGGCCGGTTGGTGCGAGCGTGAAAATCTTCGACCTCGCAGCCAATCTTCATATGCTCGGGCACAAGGTGGTCCTTTTTGTTCCTGGATGCCATGTCCAGACAAATTCGAACGGGTACTGTGTCCATAAGATACCGGTGGTTAATATTCCATTTCTAAGGATTATTTTTTTCAACCTGATTCTTCTTGGAAAGATCCTGGTGGTCAAAGAAAGGCCTGATGTAATATATATGCGCAGGGCCCTGGCGTTCGCGCCCTTTATCGGAGCAAGACTTTTGTCCTGCGCATTTTTTTTCGAAGTAAACGATGACCCCTACTGGGATTCCGCCTGTGCGCAAAGCTTGTTTTCGCGATTTCGCCACAAGGTGTCGGTTTTTCTGGATAATATTCACATCCGTTTCGCCGATCGGGTATTTGTCATATCTAACGGCCTGCTTTCGAAGATACGCAAGCGTTTCCCTGGTCTTGGCAGACATCGTTTTGTTGTTACTCCAAGCGGAGCGGATACAAACCGATTTTTCCATGTTCCAAGGCAAGAAGCTATTGAAAAGGCGGGGCTTGATCCGGGGTATCGATACATAGGATTTGCAGGTAGCCTCCTTCCCCATCAGGGGATTGACACCATGATTGTTGCCGCGAAAAAAATATTATCGGTTTTCCCTGAATGCAGATTCCTGATCATCGGTGAGGGACCAGCCAGACAAAGATGGCAAAGCATGGCCGAATCCTATGGAGTGGCTGATTTTTTTATATTTACCGGTGAGATCCCTTATGAGAGAATCCAGTTTTGGATCTGTGCAAGTGATATATGTGTTGCTCCTTACAGGCATGATGCCGGTTTGAGGTCACCTGTCAAAGTCTATGATTACATGGCATGTGGCCGGCCTGTAGTAGCTTCATACATCAGCGGATGTACAGATATCTTTACACAAACCGGCGCCGTGGTGCTCGTGGAACCAGAGGATCCGGATGCTCTTGCCGATGCTGTGACCGCACTTTTATCCGATCCTGACAAACGCAAAAGGATGGGAATAAAGGCAAGGAAATGGGTGGTGCGCCATGCGTCCCGTATTCAGGTGGCAAAAAAGGTTTTATTCGAAGCCGCAAATGTGTTGAACACAATGAACCACTGACCAGGGGAGGGTTTATTGGCTGCACAGCGGATAAAAATTCTGCATGTGATTGATTCCGCTGGCTTCGGGGGAGGGGAGCGTTATATTCTTGACCTGGCGTGTAATGCCTCTCCTGGTTTTTCCCATGCAGTGGTGATACCCGTGCCGGGCGCGCTGAAGCAAATGCTTGAAGAAGCCGGGGTGCCTCATGCCGTTGTTCCCATGCAAAAGCGCATTTCCTCTGAAGCCGTGCAAAGGATTGCTACTTTCGCGATAAAAACCGGTGCATCTGTTATTCATACTCATGGCTACAGGGCCAACTTTCATGGCAGGTTGGCAGCATGGAAAACAGGATCGGTTCACGTTGCCACTGTCCATGTCTCGCTTTTCGATTATGCACAAACCCTTCTTCCGGCAAGAATGCTTTACATGGTTGCAGAACGGCTCACTTCTGCGTTTACAAGGGCGTATATATGTATATCCTCGGCCATGGCTTCGGATATGAGACGTCTTGGGATTCCCGGAAAAAGGATTCATATCGTGCATAATGGTGTCGATTGTAAGAGGTTTTTTCCGAGGCGTCCTGACCCTGACTTGATCTCTTCTTTGGGGCTGGAGGAAGACGGCCCGGTGATCGGCTCCATCGGACGGATGGTTCCGGAAAAGGGGCAGCAATACCTTCTTGAAGCTATGACCAGGATACGACGCGCCTTATTCGGGGCACGGCTCCTGCTTTTCGGGACCGGGCCGCTTTTGCCATGGCTCCGGCAAAGGGCGGATCAGCTCGGTATCAAAGATGCTTGCATTTTTGCAGGTGTAATACCTGACATAGAAAGGGCTTATTCATTGTTTGATCTTTTTGTGCTCCCATCCCTGAGGGAGCCTTTCGGACTGGTTTTGCTCGAGGCAATGGCATCAAGGAAATGTGTTGTCGCCACTGCTGCAGGAGGCCCCCTGGATTTCATAGAATCCGGCAGGAATGGTATCCTGGTGCCGCCTGCTGATCCTTGTTCGATTGCCGATGCTGTTATTGATATATTCAATGACACAAGAAAAAGAAAAAGGCTTGCCCGGGCCGGATACATTTCTGCCAGATATCGTTTCAATATCCAGAAAATGGTAAGGTCTGTTGAAAGGATCTATGCTGATCTTTTGGAGGCCGGAACCCGGGATACTTGGTCCAGAGCTGGAAAAAGAGTTTCAAAATGCTGAGAAAATGCTGAAAATATGCTTATCCGAGGCGGGAAAAGAAGAAAAAGGCTTTCAATATTGATCGCTTCCGATGTCTCCATCACGAAAGTCATCGGTGGTGCGGAGCGATATCTCTATGAACAGTCGAAAAGACTTGTGCAGATGGGACATTCCATTTGTATGGTATCCCGGAGGCCTGTTTGTGCCGGAGGAAAGGAACCCCGTATAGTATGCGGGATCCGGGAGTATGGGTATATGACCGGCTCCCTGAACCCCATTACTTTTACCAGGGATCTAGTTTTTACTGGCAGTCAGCTTTGCAGGCGCTTGATTATGCAATGGGGATTTGACATCATGATTTTGCACCAGCCCTTTTCAGGCCTTGCTGCCTGCATTGCAAAGGGATCGCAAAGGATTCCCAAGGTATATATTTGTCATTCTTTGTCCCACGAGGAATACGAATCGCGTCATAAAAAGGCAAGCGGTCCTGCCGGGAAACTCTATTTTTGGATCAATTCCACCATGCGCATGCTTGTTGAGAGATACGTGCTTTCGGTATCCGACCCGGTTGTTGTTCTGAGCCGATATACCAGGGAAAAACTCGAGGCGGTTCATGGTATTTCCCCTGAGCGTGTAAGGATCATTCCAGGCGGTGTCGACCTTCAGAGGTTCCGGCCTGCGTCAGACAAGGGTATTCCAAGGCGGTTGCTGGGACTGCCCGTGGATGCTCTGATTCTATTTACGGTCAGGAATCTTGTACCCAGGATGGGGTTGGAAAACATGATAGACGGGTTTGCAAGTATTGCAGGCGGGTTTCCCAAAGCATTGCTTGTAATAGGCGGTCATGGACCATTGAAAGAGACCCTGGAAGCCAAGGTCAGGGACCATAGGCTTGAAAACAGGGTCCTGTTTACAGGCTACATCCCGGAAGAGCAACTCCCTGAATATTACCGCGCTGCTGATCTTTTTGTTCTTCCCACAAAGGAGTTGGAGGGGTTCGGCCTTGTAACGATCGAGGCCCTGGCATCGGGTCTGCCTGTGGCGGCTACACCGACCGGGGGTACGCTTGAGATACTTTCTTCGTTCATGCCGGAGATGCTTTTCGAGGATTGCAGCTCTGAAGCCATTGCCGGACTTCTTGGCCGCCTGCTTGTGTTGTTGAGAGATGAGCCACAGCGTTTCAGGAAGATGGGCAAACGTTGCCGGAAATATGCGGAAACAAATTTTTCCTGGGATAAAAACGTTACAGCCATGGAATCCCTTTTATACGATACTTTGCGTATCCGTGCTGGGGCACGGTAAATACGTATAATATGTCGGGTCAAATCTGCGGAAAGCGGCGGGTCGCCAACATCGGGAAATCAGGTGGAATCAGGCAAGGAGGTTGATTTTCGTGTGTGGTATATGCGGTATCGTTCGTTTTGTACCCGAACCGGTTGAGAGGAAAACCATCGAGAAGATGTGTGGGGCAATAGCCCACAGAGGGCCGGATGACCAGGGTGTCCGTGTTAATATATGCGATGTTCCGGGTGGTGTTTCATCATACGGGTTCGGCCACAGGAGACTTTCCGTGATTGATCTGAGCCGTGCCGGGCATCAGCCCATGTCAAACGAGGACAAGACTGTATGGATAACATACAACGGTGAGATATATAATTTCATTGAGCTACGAAATCAGCTTGAGCGCCGTGGCCACAGGTTCAAAAGCGGAACTGATACCGAGGTGATTATTCATCTTTATGAAGAATTCGGAACAGACGCGGTGGTTCATTTAAACGGGATGTTCGCTTTTGCGTTGATTGATGAGGCACGGGGTATATTTTGGCTCTGCAGGGACAGGATAGGGATAAAGCCCCTTTATTATATGTATGATAAACATACCGTTGCGTTTGCTTCAGAACTCAAGGCGCTTGTCTCAATACCGGATGTGGAGCGCCGTATCGATTATGAGGCCCTTTCTCTCTATCTTGCGTTCAATTATGTACCGGCTCCGTATTCCATATTCTCCGGAATAAATAAGCTGGAGCCAGGCACAAGCCTGGTCATGGATGTTCAGGGGATAAAGAAAATATCTTACTGGGCTCCACCGCGGCCTATGGCGAAAAGTGATAAACAGGAGCCTTTTGCACAAAGGCTTGATCGTTACAGCAGGCGCCTGGTCGCCACCATGCAGGACGCGGTTGAGTCACGTCTCATAGCTGATGTGGGGCTTGGCGCTTTTCTTTCCGGTGGGATCGATTCCAGTATTGTGGTCGCGCTTATGGCAAGAGCGTCAGCGGCTCCTGTGGCTACCTTCACTGTTGGTTATCATGACTCCATGTATGATGAATCTGGTTATGCCAGTGCCGTTGCAAAGCGATACAACACCGACCATCATGTCTTTAACCTTACCGAAGAGGGGATGCTCACGGTCCTTGATGATGTTTTTGCCGCAGGGGACGAACCATTTGCCGATTCCTCCGCAATACCCACATATATTGTGTCGCGGGAGACCAGGCGATACGTGACGGTTGCTCTTTCAGGAGATGGCGGAGATGAGCTGTTTGGTGGATACAGATCATATCTCGGTCCTGCGTGGTATCCGACTTATCTTATCCTTCCCCGAAGCATCAGGAGATTGTTTGAGTATATTGTATCTGAAATTCCTGATTCAAGGGATACAAAAGTCGGGGAATATATAAGAAGGATAAAACGTTTCATATCTGCAGCCCGTATGGATTACATTGATCAGGTTTATGGATTGAGGCAAATAACCCCTTTTGATATAAGAAAAAAATTGCTTTCACCAGGTAATAGATCTCAATCAATCCTTGAGAATTCAGATCCTGCAAGGAAGCATATTTCGCGTTTCCTGTCAGAAGCTGGTTTAAAAGGTGTAGCTGGTATGCTTTACCTTGATTTGAAGGACTCCCTCCCCGGCGATATGTTGTACAAGGTCGAT
>CAYVIE010000063.1:0-15721 GCA_964451355.1 uncultured Desulfobacteraceae bacterium | reverse complement strand
CAGCAGAAGATAAAATTGTGCCAAAGTCGTAAAAAAGGGTGCGGAATGTACGATAGACAATACTATCGGGCTCAGAGTAACCCCGGAGGAAGAAATGGAAGGACTTGATTTCGGGGAACACGGTGATATAGCCTACCCCGATTTTGAAGTAGTATCCGCAAACAGGTAAAACGGTCAGCCCGGCCGGCTGAAGCATCCTTTCCCAAGACGGCCGGGCTATTCATATCAACTATGAACAGCAAGGAGGAACAAACAAGATGAGAAACAGAAAGCCGATAACCTTTTTACTGATACTCTTTTTCGCGATCCTGCCACTGCCAGGCGCTTACGCCGCGGCCGCAGGCCAGGCTCCGTCTGCAAGCGCTGACATGGCGGTTTTTTCAAAGTACGTCTGGAGGGGCTACGAGTTGAGTGATGACAGTATCGTGATCCAGCCTTCGGCAACGATATCATACAGGGACTTTTCCTTTAATATCTGGGGAAACCTTGACACAGACTATGACTCGGGCACTGACTCCAGCTCTCAGTTCAATGAAACAGACATGACACTTTCGTATGAGAGTAACATAGACAATGTCACGCTCGGTGCCGGCTATATCTACTACGGCCTGGACGGGACCAAGGATTCCCAGGAAGTCTACCTGAGCATGTCATTAAATACCCTGCTCTCGCCAAGCCTGACAGTATACCGGGAAATTGCATACACTCCCGCGTGGTACATAAGGATGGGCATATCCCATACCTTTGATCTTGGCGATGGAGCATCCCTTGATCTCGCCGGATCAGCCGGGTATTATATTTCAAATGATGATAACTTTACAGAAGCTAAAAACCCCAGTGAAAAATACAGGGCGTTCCATGACGGCCTGGTCTCTGCCACGCTGAAAATACCCATAGACGAATATTTCGTATTGAGCCCTATGATCGGATACTCTTTCCCTCTCTCTGACAAAGCAGACGACCTGATAAAAGCAACAAGCTTCGATCGTGATTCCACTTTTATATTCGGCGGGTTGACACTCTCTGTTGCTTTTTGAGGTTGTTTATGCACTGAAAAGAAATTACAGCACCGCAACAATCCAAAAAAAGACTTGAAAGGATTATAGATATGGGCTTACAGTAAATTTTTATGAGCATCACCAATCACGCCGGGGCATGAGAAGGTGTCTGGTTTTCACTCAGCCCCGGAAGTGACTTCATAGTAACATAAAGTTTATATTTGCTTTATTCCGCTGTGATCGTTGCAAGCTATGCAAAATTATGGATTGCGGTCACAGCGGTAGCTGATGAAGCAGAATCGCCGTTGGGGGTGCCGGAAGCAGCTCCGGCTGAGAATCCACACATTGACTGGATACCCTTAACCACCTGATCAGGATAATGCCTGCGAAGGGAAACGGCCAGAAATATTTTAAAGCAAAAGACCGTTTTTCCCTGGAAGCGGCATTGAATCTCTTTCGGGAAAAACGGTTTTTTTGTTCCGTATTATATGTTTAATTGTTCCAACAACCAGCAAACAAGAAAAGGAGAAAAGGAGAAAACGATCATGACCATAGACGAGGTGACCATCACGCGGGCAATAATGGACCGTTACATAGAGAAGCTCCGCTCTTGCCTTGAGACCGACGTGGCCATAGTCGGCGGCGGGCCGTCAGGGATCATAGCCGGATACTATCTGGCTTCGGCCGGCAAAAAGACGGTCTTGTTCGAACGCAAGCTTTCTATCGGCGGAGGCATGTGGGGAGGCGGTATGCTTTTCAACGAAATCGTCGTGCAGGACGAAGCCCTGCCGATACTCGAAGAAATCGGGGTACGCACCCACCGGTATGCCGACGGGTATTACACGGCTGATTCCATTGAAACCATTACAACCTTGACGTCAAAAGCGGTTCAGGCCGGACTGACCATATTCAATTGTATCAGTGTTGAAGACGTCATGATGAGGCCACAAAAAATCGAAGGCCTGGTCATCAACTGGTCTCCCGTGGAAATGGCCGGACTCCACGTTGATCCGCTGACCGTGCGCTCGAAATTCGTAATTGATGCCACGGGCCACGATGTAGAAGTAGTCAATGTCGTGAGCAGGAAGGTTCCTGGCAAGCTTTCAACGCCTAGCGGCAAGATTGAAGGTGAAAAATCGATGTGGGCCGACCGCGCTGAATCCGATACCATGGAAAATACCCGGGAGGTCTTTCCGGGACTCTTTGTAGCAGGAATGTCGGCCAACGCAACCTTTGGCGGCCCCAGGATGGGCCCGATATTCGGAGGAATGCTTTTGTCAGGCAAAAAAGTCGCAAATGAAATAACAAAACGACTTTCATGAAAAACAACCCGAGGAGAATTGACAATGACACAGATTACGGCTGCCAGATCCGGTAAAATCACGCCGGAAATGGAGCAGGTGGCCAGAAATGAAGGTATTTCGCCTGAAGCCGTCCGGGAAAAGGTTGCAAGAGGCGAAGTCGTTATCCCGAAAAACGTAAACAGAAATTTTACCGCGGTTGGCATAGGCAAAGGGTTGCGCACCAAGGTAAATGCCAACTTCGGCACATCTCCGAGCCACTTTGTTATAGATGAAGAGCTTGCAAAGCTGGATGCAGCTGTCGAGGCCGGTGCTGACGCCGTTATGGACCTGTCCACCGGCGGGGACCTCGACCGGATACTGACCGCTGTTATTGAAAGATCACCCCTCATGGTGGGAACCGTTCCAATATACAAAGTGGTAAGCAAGCTTTTGTGCGAGGGCAAAAAACCTCATGAGATGACAGCAGACGATCTCTTTGACGAGATCGAGGCCCAGGGTAAGGCCGGTGTCGATTTCATAACCGTGCATTGCGGAATAACGAAATATTCATTGGAAATCCTTTCCAGTTGCGACAGGAAGATGGGTATCGTATCCAGGGGCGGAAGCCTTCTTGCAGAATGGATCGTAAAAAACAAAGAAGAAAACCCCCTTTATTCCCAATACGACCGCCTTCTTGAAATCGCCGGGCGTTACGACATCACCCTTTCCCTGGGTGACGGCCTCAGGCCGGGATGCATCTTCGATGCAGAAGACAGGGCACAGATCTGCGAACTGGTCATACTAGGCGATCTTGCAAAACGTGCAAGGGATGCAGGGGTCCAGGTGATGATCGAGGGGCCCGGCCATGTCCCCCTGTCACGGATAGCCTCTGACATGCAACTACAGCAGAAATTGTGCGGCAACGCTCCCTACTATGTCCTCGGCCCCCTTCCCACCGATATCGCAGCCGGCCACGACCATATTGCATGCGCTGTAGGGGGGGCAATCGCAGCTGCAGCAGGAGCCGATTTCCTCTGCTATGTCACCCCTGCGGAACACTTGTGCCTCCCAACCGTGGAAGAAGTCCGCGAGGGTGTGATAGCCGCGAAGATAGCCGCCCACATTGGAGATCTTGAAAAAGGAATCCCTTCTGCATGGGAAACTGACCGTAAGATGGCCGAGGCACGCCGCCGCTTTGACTGGAATCAGATGTTTGCGTGCGCCATCGACCAGCAAAAAGCAAGGGCCATGCGGGAACGAAGTGAAGACAAGGACAGGGATGTATGCACCATGTGCGGTGATCTATGCGCACTCAAGACCTACGAGAGAAGCCTTTTGTGAAACCCTTAAAATATTATCGGCAAAGGAAAGACCCATGCAAAGCCAGTATGAAGATCTGTTCAGGTTCCCTCTTGGAAAGAAAGATACCCGGTTTTTCAAGATAACAGATAACTATGTCTCGGGAATCCGGGCAGGGGGGGTAAATATGCTGGAGGTCGATCCCCAAGGACTTGCCCTTCTTGCCGAAACAGCTTTTCGCAATGTCAACCATCTCTTTCGTACATCCCACCTGAAACAGTTAGCAGCCATTATTGATGATCCTGAAAGCTCGGACAATGACCGCTACGTTGCATACGAAATGCTCAAAAATGCGGTCATTGCATCCGATTTCGTCTTTCCCATGTGCCAGGACACAGGAACCGCCATTGTTTTCGCTAAAAAGGGAGCCTGTGTCCATACACCGGGCGACGATGCAAAGGCACTGATCCAGGGGATACATGCCGCCTACAGTAAAAACAATCTCAGGTATTCACAAGTAGCCCCCCTTTCCATGTATGCCGAAAAGAATACGGGGTGCAACCTTCCCGCCCAGGTGGAGATCCACTCGGTCCCGGGTGAATCCTACGAATTTTTGTTTATTGCCAAGGGAGGTGGATCTGCTAACAAGACGTTTCTTTTCCAGGAGACAAAAGCAATATTAAAACCATCCGCATTGCTCCCGTTCATCGAGAAGAAAATGAGACTCCTAGGAACTGCGGCTTGCCCTCCTTACCATCTTGCAGTGGTCGTGGGAGGAACATCGGCCGAGATGTGCCTCAAGGTGGTGAAATTGGCTTCTGCAGGTGCCTTGGACGAACTGCCCCAGACAGGGAATGAGAACGGCCGCCCTTTTCGTGACCATGAACTCGAGGCCGATATCCTGGAAGCTTCAAGAAGACTCGGCATAGGGGCCCAGTTCGGAGGGAAGTACTTCTGCCACGATGTACGCGTGATACGGCTGCCTCGCCACGGCGCATCATGCCCCATAGGAATCGGGGTGAGCTGCAGCGCAGACAGGAATATTCTCGGCAAGATAACACGCGAGGGAATCTTCCTGGAACAACTTGAGACCGATCCGGCACGCTTTCTCCCTTCGGCCCGGGATACCGGCCCTCCCCCGGTATTCATCGACTTGAACAGGCCCATGGATGAAATCCGCGCCGAGCTTTCCCAGCACCCTGTGGCGACACGTCTTGCCCTTTCCGGCCCCATGATTGTCGCAAGGGACATCGCCCATGCAAGGATTCTCGAGGGCATGGAAAAAGGTCAAGGCATACCGGAGTATTTCAGAAATCATATAATATATTACGCAGGGCCTGCAAAAACACCCAAGGGCCATGCCAGCGGGTCATTCGGTCCCACAACCGCAGCCCGCATGGATCCATACATTCCCCTGTTTCAGGAAAAAGGCGCTTGCCTGGTGACCCTTGCAAAAGGCAACCGCTCTCGCAGGGTGGTGGATTCGTGCAAGAAATACAAGGGTTTTTACCTCGGCTCCATAGGCGGTCCCGCCGCCCGGCTGGGCAAGGAGTGCATAACGTCCGTGGAGATACTCGATTTCGAAGATCTTGGAATGGAGGCGGTCTATAAAATCGAGGTAAAAGACTTTCCCGCCTTCATACTCATCGACGACAAGGGAAACGACTTCTTCAAGGGCCTGATATATTAAACATGAAAGCTTTCTTTTTCACCAGGCCACTATGCCCGCCCTGCCCCAGGGATTTTGATGGTTATAAATTGATGGCTCCGTATGGCGGAGGAGAGCACTCCCTGCCCCGTGTCATAAAATAATCTCATATATAACGGATTCAGGATAGGATTTTTAAATACCGAGGGTATATTGATCAATTTTATACTTAAAGAATGGTTGTTGATGGCCTCAGGTGTGGGCCTGTTATTGACCTCCATCTATACCGGGCGGGTTCCAGCCTATACGATCCAGGAATTGGAGGTATTGTTTATATTGTTTGCGCTTTTTATTACGATCAACGGATTACAGCACAGCGGCATCATATCGAAATTGTCCCGTAGTATTCAACAAGGCAAATCTATACCAGCCAGGCTTGTAATCGTCACTTTCTTCCTGTCGATGCTGGTTACAAACGATGTCGCCTTGATCGTAATGGTGCCCCTGAGTTTACAGCTCAATAACAGGCATAATGATTTACTGGTAATCCTGGAGGTGCTTGCCGCAAACGCGGGTTCCGCGTTAACACCGCTGGGCAATCCACAAAACCTGTATATTTACTGGTTCTATGATTTACGTCCGTCAGAATTCATTGAAACAATAGCCCCTTTTTCCTTAACCTTCCTTGTGATATTGACCGCCGCGACACTTTTGATTAGGGCCCCGCAAAAATTACCAAAATCAAAAAAAAGTAATGATGGAGTAGCAGCAACGGCATATATTTATGTTTTTTTTCTCTGCGTTATTCTCCTGACCGTGCTTCATCTTTTACCTGTCTCAGCCGGTATGGGCGTGGTTGCCTTTGCTCTATTATTTGACCGGAAAAGTCTCCATATAGATTACTCCCTGTTACTTACGTTCATTTTCTTCTTTGGCCTTTCAGAAAACATCAGAGCAATGCTGGCTCCAGAGATAAGCCATCCCGGACATATCTTTTTGTTTTCCGCACTGGCCAGTCAAATCATGAGCAATGTCCCGGCGACATTGTTATTCGCCAAGTTTACGACAAACTGGAAGGCATTACTTTGGGGAACAAATACCGGGGGTTTCGGAAGCCTTTTCGGATCATTCGCCAACCTGATAGGTTACAGAATCTATATCAAGCATGAAAATACGGAGAATTCCGCAGCATTCACCATGAAATTCATTATAATTGGATATACCGCCTTTCTTCTATCCATGGGCCTGTATTTTCTCTTTCACAAATTTCAATAGCCCATCCCCCCGGAGAATCTTACGAATTCCTAGTCGCATGTATACTTGAAAGAAATGCCATGCAATCCATTGACCCGATACGAAATGAGCATGGACAAATACTTATTCCGCACAACGGTGGGAGCAATCCTTCTTTCCACAGAAAGAACACGGGCATGAAAACGGAAGAGCTTCGGAGATTATCACAACAGCGGAGATCGATTTAGTCGGCACCATAGCGCCTGAGGAAAGAACCTCCACTCCAATGGAAGCGGGATCAAGAAATGATGCGATACTTTTCTGCCCTGGACCAAGCTGCCAGTCGCAATAGCCGGGACTGAACCTGCGGGAGCATTCCAGGCCGCGCCTGGCGCATCCGCGGCGTATCCGATCCTCCACCAGCTCTGCAATCCGCTCTGCCAGCTCTGATCCCAGGCAATCAAGGGCGTATGATTCAAAAAGGCCGGCCCTGTTTTTGAGCCTGTCAAACTCCGGGCCGAGCGTAAGCATGAAACAACACAGGTAACATGGCTGTGCAGCCTTCTTAACCACTGCGGCCCACATGGCGCTTTCAACAACCAACTTCCCCGCCCGGAACTGTTTGTCCTGGAGGGACTCGATGCAAGTACCGTGCCCCTCACAACTCACATGGGCGGACTCAATGCCGGCATCCAGCAGGACACCTATAGTTTTTTCCCTTTTTGCATCGATAACTCCGCCTCTGGCATATCCCATCCGGCGAAGCACCGCAGCCAACAACTCATGCTTTGATATCCGGAGGTCAAGGCCAGAAACAGGCAGACCTGAAAAATGAAATCCTTCCAGGGGATCAAGCAAATCCATTGTTTTCATGGATGGATGACCAGCCCACCATACTCACAGGCCAGGGGCGGCAGTTCGCCGCTTTTCCGCGGCCAGGGCAAGGACTCTACGGCTTTCATCAGGTATTGTTATCACGTTCTCGGCGTAGCCGTCAGCTCCCAACCGGGCCGCCAGTTCCGGATCAAAGGGCGCGCCTCCTACCAGAACCACAATACCGGGAAAACTCTTCCTGGCCTGGCGAATGATTTCTGCTACAACTTCAAGGGTTGTCGACATCATCGTGGAGAGAGCCAGAATCTCAGGCCTTTTACTTTCCAAGTTCTCCATGAATACATCGGCTGAGATATTCTTCCCCAGATCGGTAACTTCGAATCCGCTTGCCTCCAATACTGCAGCGACAATGTTTTTACCCATGTCATGGACGTCGCCCTCCACCACGCCAATAACAACCTTCGGAGCCTTGTCCCCTGCTGACGGGAATCTTGATTTAAGAAAACCGGTTCCAGCACGGTACGCATCGATCGCAAGTAAAAAATCCGGAAGGGAATAAGTCCCGTCTTTGAACAGCTTTCTGGCCTTCTCTATACCCTTGTTTAAAGCTGCAAGCAGTGTATCTGCCGATGCATCACTGCTTGCGGCAGCAGGCAGAAGACTGTTTAGCGCCTCCATGTCACAACGATACACGGCTGTCTCTATCTCTTCAGGCAGGTTATTTCTTTTTTCATCCATGGTATCATCGCCTCCCGTATGTGCGCGCCGCATATATCAGCGCAAAGGCATTGGTAAGATTGATGTTTGGCGGATACTCGCATCCGGGCGATAATATGAAACCACCCCCTGGAGCAAGGTCATCTATATGCCTGCGACATTCATCTATTACCTCTCTGGGTGTCCCATGAACAAGCAATGGAGTGGGAATGTAGCCCATCAGGGTGATCTGGTCCCCATAACGCCGCTTTAACTCAACGCGCGAAGAGCAATCATCTGGAAGGTGTGCGAAATTGATGAGATCAGGCTCCATGGAACGGATCTGGGCGTCGAAATAAGGCGCATGCCCGCAGTTATGGACAGCAACAATCTTTCCCTTGGCTTTTATGGCTTTGCTGATTTCCCGTGCAAAAGGACCCTCTATCTCTTCCCAGAGATCCTTGGGAAGCCCGCTCCTGGAGGCAAACAAAGTATCTATGGCAACAGCTGCGATACCTGTATCACACTGGGCGTTTACGAATTCCACCAGGGTTTCTGTGATGGCGTCACATGCCGCCTTTACCTTGTCGGGATACAGGCGGCATTCCTTGAAAAGACTCTCGGCACCCCGCATCATGGCGAGAATCCCAAGGGGGCCGAAAATAAAACCGGAAACTATAGACCGAAACCCGATCTCCCTGGAGACGATATCGCATAACCTTACAAACTCCTTCATCCTGCTCGACTCGGATAGGGCTATAGGTTTTATCCGGGCATAGTCGTCGTGATGCTTGAGCAAAGGCTTACTATAATCAGGCATGGGAGTGGAATTTTCAGGATACAAAATCTCCTGGCCGAAATCAGCGGCTTCGACTGAAAGGTCAAGAAGCAGAACAACAGCGTCCCCGCCAACAAACTCGAAACCATCTATGAAGACACGGGCTGCCTGCCCGGCGTCAAGGGAATAATCAGGAAAGGACACCCCGGAAATCTGCCTCCCTCCGGCGCACAGTATGGGTGACACGGGGACGCGATCAGGTTCCTTGTGGCGAAAAGCGGTAAGAACCCTTTCAAGTGATGACAGCTTTAACCCTCTTGCCCTGAGGCTGGAAACAGAGGCAATAAAATCCAAAAGGGAGTCCGGAATCTCACCGATTGAAGGAATGCGCCGATTCTTGAGGTCGCGCAGGATCGAAGTTATTTTCATGGGTGGTTCTCCTGCCTGAAATTTGCAATTTTTTCTTTAAGCTACAGGTTTAGGACTAAATTCCAATTTGCTAAATTATCATGATAATACCCTGTTTAAAGGAGCTATAAAATAAAAAAAATAAACGCATGGAATTTTATTTAACACTGACTATCCTGTATACCTGCCAGCGATATTATGTATTACGCCTCCTTTTTTGTGGAGCTAACAAAGTTTTTTCTATTGACATCACCTGGAAAATGATTTTAACTATGTTAAATTTAATTTTATTAAATAAAACAGGGCGCGTCTATGATATCTTGATTTATACGGCTCATACTCGACGGACTTTACCGTGAAAACGCCTCAAGGGCCAGGGTGACAAACAAGCCTTGTTTTCATGCCCGGGGGTTATTACTGCTAATCATGAAAAGTTACGAATCCATCAAAGATTTCAACCAGCGAATATGGTTAAAAGTATCCAGTATATAATCGACAAACCAACAAAGACGGGATGAACAGGAGGTTCAAATGAAAAAAATCGCAGTGCTTGGTGGATGTGGCGCAGTGGGCAGGGTTGCTGTCCGGACACTCGCCCGGAGATCTGAATTTGAAAGGGTCGTTATCGCGGATATGGACATGGAAACAGGGAAACAGCTCGAATCCGAAATCGGAACCGACAAGGTCGAATTCATCCGGATGGACGCCACAGATATCCAACAGGTAAAAAATATCGTGTCCAAGGCGGATCTGGTGGCTAACTGCATCGGACCTTTCTACAAAACTGTAAAACCCATTGTGTCGGCCGTCATTGAAGCGAAAAAGGATTACATAGATGTGTGTGACGATGTTGATGTCACCCTCGACCTGCTGGAAATGAACGACAAAGCCGTAAATGCAGGAATAAGCGTTGTTATAGGCATGGGAAGCTCACCCGGCGCGACCAACCTTCTTGCCCGGTTTGCGGCTGAACAACTTCTGGATGAGACTGACAGCGTCGATATATTCCATGCGCACGGGGGGGAGCCCATTGAAGGTGAAGGGGTGATCGGCCACAGGTTCCACTGCATGAGGATACCGATACCAATGTTTCTAGACGGTGAACTCATGTACGTGGGATACTTTGAAAAGGAGGGCATCGCGCTTCGGACCACCTTCGACTTCCCTGTGCTTGGGAAAGGCATAAAGGTTTATCCCTACCCCCATCCCGAGCAGGTCACTATACCAAGATACATCAAGGTGCGCCAGGTAACAAACCGCGGAACCGTCCTCCCGGACGAATACTACCAGCTGATCATGGATATATGCCGTATAGGGCTCGATACAAAAGAACCATTGAAGGTAAAGGGACAAGAGGTAATACCCTATGACTTTGCGATATCATTCATAAAGAAAGAGCGGGAAATCATACTCGAAAAAAGCGGCTTTGGCACACAAAAGGGTTGTTGCTCAGTGGTTGTACGCGGGAAAAAGGATGGCCGGCCCCTGGAATACAGGTTCCACATGGCTTCTGCATCAGAAGCGCTCGGAGAGGGTACCGGGATCCCCCTCGCCATGGGTGCAATGCTGATGGCTGAAGGCAAGATCACGGAAAAAGGCGTCCTTCCTCCAGAGGCTTGCATAAATCCCCTCGATTTCATCAGACTAATAGATAAAGTCATTCCGGTCCAAAAAGACGAAAACGATGACAACAGGTTTGCAGGCCTCATTGTCGAAAAGGTGGACGAGTCCGGAGAAATAGAAACGATCTCCCTGTAGCCGGGCGCGGCCAATGCTCCTGGCTTTCAAGCATGATTTATGGTCTTGCAAAAAGCGAAATTCTGCTCCAGGAACAGATGAACTTGTAAAAAGTCCATCAGTATTGGAACCGTTTCATTGAAACCGCCCAGATCCCATGTTTTTGAGTATCTCATACTGCTTTTTGGGATCATAGTCACTGCAGGAACGCAAAACAATAAAAACAAACAGGACAAAAGCCAAATAACATGCATATTTTATTATCACGAGCACGTAGTAGGGGGTAAGCGGGCGGTCTTCTGCTGCAAGCAGGCTTGCAAACGTTTCAAGGTCCTCGTTGACATAAAGTGAGCTGTAAAAGAACCGGGGGGTGATTCCATGTTTACGGAACAATGGCATGGCAAGGATAAAAAAGAAAACGTAAAAACTCAAAACTATCCCGAAACAAAAAACGAATGCGGTCATGACAAGGTCGTTTGCCACGTAAAAAAACCTCCTTGAACTTACTTAATCAGCAGCAATCACCCCCGAACATGAAAACATGGCAGTCCCTGCCCCACCCCGAGGCCGGAGGTGTTTTTACAATAAAAGATTATCTAAACCTGTTCAAACTACACGAATTTTTTTGCAAATATTCCGGCATTGATTTGCCGATCAGGTACTGCCTGCATAGGTTAAAGATGTAAATATAACATATCAACCAACTATTTTAATTTAAACCGTTTTTTCAAATCAACTTCGCAAAATCGGTAAAATCAACTGGACACGAAATTTCTAACCTGCAATTTACCGTGAAAACATCTCCGAGGCCGGGGAGAAAGACAGAGTCCTCTTCATGCCTGGGGGATGATTGATGCTAATCATGAAAGATTATAGTAAATCGTTCTAACAGGAGGCGGACACAACCAGGAGGTATAATGGCAAGAGATTCATGTATATTGGCATTCGACCACGGAACATCCGGAATCAAGGCCGCGCTGGTGACAAGTAAAGGCAGGATCATAGACGCATGCTGGGAAAAAACACCCATCATGTTTCTCCCTGACGGGGGTGTGGAGCAGGACCCTGCCACATGGATTCGCGGCATGGAACGCGCATCTTTGCGCCTGCTTGAAAACAAGCCTGAGTACAGGAGAAACATCGCCGCAATAGCTGTTACATCGACATTCTCAACAACTGTTGCTGTAGGAAAAGACAAAGAACCCGTAGCCAACGCCATGACCTGGATGGATGCCCGGGGCGCGCCTCATGTAAAAAAACTTGTCTCGGGTTTCCCGAGCGTCCAGGGTTACAGCCTTGCGATGGTGGCAAAATGGCTCCCAAAAACAGGCGGAGGCCCCACTCTCTCGGGAAAAGACGATATCGCCCACCTCCTCTATTGGAAAAACGAAAAACCTGAAGTCTATGAAAAAACCAGGTGGTTTCTACCGAGCAAAGACTACATCAACCTCTACCTGACCGGCGAAGCAGTGGCAACGTTTGACTCGGTACAGCTTTTCTGGGTTACCGACATAAGAGATCCACGAAATATACGTTACGTTCCCGAACTGATTGAAAAATCCGGCATAGATGCTGAAAAGCTCCCCCCCTTGTGTGCGCCTACAGAGATAGCCGGAAGGCTGCGCAAAAAAGCCGCAAAGCGTCTTGGGGTCTCTCCCGGAATACCTGTTATCGCCGGTTCCCCGGACCACCAGACCGCATGTGTGGGATCCGGTGCGGTCTATGATTTCGGAGCGCACCTTTACATAGGCACCTCATCGTGGGTACAAGCAGTTGTTCCCTTCAAAAAAACAGATGTTTTTCATTCCATAGCCTCCTTTCCAACAGCCATCCCGGGCAGATATCAAACGGCCAACGAACAGGACATGGCAGGAGGGTGTATAGAAAACTTTTTTTCAAAAATAATTTTTCACAAGGATCCCATTGGTGGGATACCCCCGGAAAATCCCTATGAAAAAATCGACGAAGCCGCAGCAATGAGCCCTCCGGGCTCAGGCGGGGTAATCTTTTTTCCGTGGCTGAACGGAGAAAGAACACCTGTTGAGGAAAATCACTTGAGGGGCGTATTTTTCAATATGAACACCCAGACAAATCGTTGCGATCTTTTGCGTTCAGTTCTTGAGGGAGTAGCTCTGAACACGAGATGGAGTTTCCATTACGTTGAAAAATTCGTCAAAACAAGGCTTGATCCCCTGCATTTCGTTGGCGGAGGTGCAAAATCCGGCCTATGGTGCCGCATTCTATCTGATGTGCTTGGCCGGGAGATCCTGCAGATTGAAAACCCAAGACAGGCAAACGCAAGGGGTGCAGCATGGATAGCTGCCGTTGGCATTGGTGAAATATCGTTTTCAGATATACCTGACCTTGTAAGCGTAAAGAAAAGATACAAGCCCGATCCGGGCAACAGGTCCCTCTATGACGAACTGTTTTCCATATTTCTGCAATTCCACAAAAAGAACAAGGGGCTGTTTATGAAAATTAACCAATAACTTTTAAGATTATTTTTTTCATCCCCCATCAGGCATCTTCTATTATAAGGTTTGAAAGTTCATCTGTGTCGTCGGGCTTGATGGGAAAGTGTTTTTCAAGGACATCCGCTATCATGAATACAGCTTCGGATATGGCAGGCCCTGGTCTTCCTTGCCTTATTCCCGCTGTAATATGGGAAACAATACGTTTCCAGTAATCAGGATCCACCTTATTGTTTATTCCCTTGTCCGCAAGTATACAGACTTTCCTTTCAAAAACCGAAACGAATATAAGAATACCGTTTTCATCCCTGGTGTTTCTCAATCCATGAGCATCAAACGCGGTCATTGCCGCCTCTTTAACCTCCGCCTCCATTTCTTCCTCGGAAATAAATATGCGCTTGAAGGACGGAATGGACGCGGTCATGTTCTTGAAAATGATAAACAAAGGCAGAAACGCGATCAGGAAAACCCATAAATTCCAAGGAGTCCCGAGGAGTCTTCCGGATTCGAACCAAGCGAAAAAGACCGCCAGAGGAAAAGAAAGGGCAACCCCTCCCATGATATCTGCAACAGGATAATGATAACTAGCAGGAACAATCATGGGGACAATCTCACCCGAGGTCCTTTTTTCGGCATCCCTTACAGCCTTAAGAATACGCTCTCTTTCCGGTTCCGGAAGAAATCTCTCCATCATCTCGCGAAGCTTTTTATCCATAAGGCTCCAGCCCCTGTCTTATCTATACGTTAAAGGCAGTGCATAACGCTTCACCACGAACCTGAAGCGCCACCACCGCCGAATCCTCCTCCACCGCCGGAAAATCCACCGCCAAATCCCCCGCCGGAAAATCCGCCGCCGTACCAGAAACCGGTCGAAGCATAACGCCTGCCATGCCCTGCCCGCTTTACATTGGCCTTTGCAAACATGGCTAAAAGCAGCCCGAGAAAAAAACCTGCCGGGAAAAGCAACAAGAGTATCCAACCTGAAACAGAAAAAAACATATTTGCCCATACAGGAAGAAGTACTGCAGAAAATCCGGCAGAGAGCCATTTTCTGATCATACCGAGTTGTATCAAAAAGGCACAGAGAAAAAGAGCAGACATCAATGCCCCATAGATAAAATCCCCATGCCGGCCGGCTGCAGGGCCAGGCTTGAATTCCCCGCGCACCACCCGGATCATGGCCTTTATGCCCGCTTCTATGCCTCCGCCGAAATCTCCCTTTCTGAATCTGGGAACAATGATATTCCTGATGATCTGCCCGCATACGAGATCGGTCAGCCTTCCTTCAAGACCGTAGCCCACCTCTATCCGTATCTTTCTCTCCTTTTTCACCACGAGAAGTATCGCCCCGTTGTCTTTACCCTTCTGGCCGATCTTCCATTTTTCCGCAAGCCTGATGGAATACGTCTCAAGGGGCACACCTTCAAGACTGTCAATGGTGACAACCACAATCTGGGTGGAATCCGTCCGCTCCAGGTCCTCAAGCATCGATTCTATACGGGCGGCCGTACCGGGAGGTATCATATGAGCATAGTCATTGACCCTCGCAGTCAGGGGGGGAATATCTATCATGGTTTCAGCGGCAAGGCACTCCAGGACGAAAAGCAATGAAACCAGGCACAAAAGAAACGACAAATATTTCAGCTTGTTAATTCCTGGTACTAAAGACGGGTTCATGGCTTCACCGGAAACAGGTTTTGGATTAACTTTCGCCTCTTTGAATTAGCATATGTGCTTAAATATTCATAACTGAATTGTACGGTACGAAATAATTTGCCTTCCCCAAAACAAGCTTTTCCCTTAATGAGATTTTTCATGAAAATTTATGATGTCCTGCTTATCATTCATGCAGGTTTATCATACAACCAGGTTTAACCTTTGGGCATCTGTTTTTCTTCCATGACTGTTTCACTTCACCGACGTCGGTGAAGTGAAACAAGTTCCGATTTTCCAATTATATTTTGAGCATGCCCTGCTTTATGCGGCCTCGCAACGTGCATCCGGGTTAAATATTATCGTTATTGGCAGCATGAGTGGCCGAAGCGGGCGGGGGTAAACCCCGCCCCTACGTTTTGTTTTGGGTGTTGGTGCGACGTGGCAGGCCTCGTGCGCTTGGCATATCCCGTCAAAATGAAACAACCCTTTTGCCTTATGTATCACCACATATAAAACGGGTTTGTCTGCTGTTTTCAACCAGCTTCCGGTCACAGGTGCAGATATAGCATCTATTTCGTATGAACCGGGTATATCCCATCATCCCCGCTCTCATGCATGGATAACGTGTTTTTCGTAGGGGCGGGGTTTATCCCCGCCCGTTTGCAGAATGCAGGGTATAC
>CAYVIE010000062.1:0-15786 GCA_964451355.1 uncultured Desulfobacteraceae bacterium | reverse complement strand
TAGGGATAGATTCCCGAACCATAGGAAAGGATTGGCTTTTCGTAGCTGTAAAGGGGCAGAGATTCGACGGTCATGATTTCGCAGCCAAGGCCGTGGAAAAAGGAGCTTCCGGAATTATGATCAAGGAGTCTGCTGCGGCCGCCATGCCATGGAGAGAATGGGAAAAAGCCGGTGTATCGGGGATAGGTGTCCCAGACACCATAAAGGCTCTGGGTGATCTTGCACGGTTTCGACGCAGGTCATCCGGTGTGAAACTGGTGGCGGTAACAGGTTCCTGCGGGAAGACGACAACAAGAAGGATGGCGGCATCGGTTCTTTCTGAAAAGTTTGTTGTTTGCGAGACAAAAGGCAATGAAAATAATGAGTTAGGTGTTCCTCTGACCCTTTTTTCGCTTGAACATAGGCACAGTGCGGCCGTAGTCGAGCTGGGAATGAACCATCCAGGCGAGATAGGCTATCTTGCAGGCATGTGCCTGCCTGATATCGGGGTAATTACAAACATAGGACCGGCTCATTTGGAAGGTGTTGGCGGCCTGAATGATGTGGCAGAAGCCAAGGCTGAACTCATGGAATACCTCGGTCCGGAAAAAACAGTGATCTTGAATGCTGATGATGCATTTTTTCAAAGCCTTGCATCAAGAGCGGAATGCAGGGTGGTCAGCTTCGGGGTCTCGGAAAAAGCCGATATCCGTGGCACAGATCTTTCCGCCGGGCTTTGGGGCGTGGATTTTTTGCTTAATGCTCCGTCTGGAAGTGCAAGGATTCATTTAAACGCCCATGGTAGATTCATGATAAAAAATGCTCTGGCTGCTGCTGCAGTCGGATGGGCGCTTGGACTCGAGCCTGAGGAGATCGCCCGTGGGCTGGCAAGGTTCATTCCTTGTTCCGGGAGGATGAGGATATTCAAGAGCAAGAAAGGATATTTTGTCATCGACGATACCTACAATGCAAATCCCGCTTCCATGACCGAAGCGATTGATACACTGGTGGAGCTTTCGGGTTCGGGGCGGAGGATACTAGTTGCTGGCGATATGAACGAACTTGGTGAGGCTGCTCCGGCCTTTCACAATGATATCGGCAGGCTTGCGGCAGGAGCAGGGATGAGCCGGATCTACCTGACCGGCGAGATGGCTGCGTATACGGCACGTGGGGCTGCAGAAGCCGGAGCTGATGACTCGGCGATATTTGTTGGAACTAAAAAAGAGATAATAACCGATCTCTCTTTATATGTAGAGAAAGGCGACTGGATACTTGCCAAGGGATCGAGGCTCGCCGCCATGGAAGATATTGTTGAAGGATTACTAAAAGACGGGGCTGTTTCTCTTTTCGAAGGGGAGTAAAGGAGGGAAGTGGATGTTGTATCACCTACTATATGGGCTTCACCAGCATATATCGGTGTTCAACGTATTCAGGTACATCACCTTCCGGATAATCTATGCGGGCCTGAGCGCTTTTCTCATTTCCATACTTCTCGCACCTTATGTGATCAGCGCTTTGAGGTACCGGCAGGTAGGGCAGTACATAAGGCGTTTGGGGCCGGAGACTCATAAAGGCAAGGCCGGCACTCCGACCATGGGGGGAATATTGATTATTGCCGCTGTGGCCCTGTCTGTCCTGGCATGGATGGATTTGCGAAACTTTTATCTGTGGGTGATTCTTCTTGTAATGCTCGGGTTTTCACTGGTCGGTTTTTCAGATGACTGGCTGAAACAGAAAAGGAAAAGAAACAGGGGGTTGAGCGCGGGGACCAAGTTCCTGCTCCAGGTCCTTATAGCTACAGCGGCAGGGCTTTTGCTTTTTTTCCATCCTGATTTTTCCACCAGGGTGACAGTACCCTTTGTAAAGGATTTTTTCCCTGATTTCGGGTGGTGGTATCTGCCTTTTGCAGTGTTTGTCATTGTCGGGGCTTCCAATGCAGTAAATCTGACAGATGGACTCGACGGACTGGCCATTGGGCCGGTCATTATAGCATCTGCGACATACATGATTTTTGCTTATGTGGCCGGGCACAGCAAGATAGCCACATACCTGCAGATAAGCGCGGTCCCTGGATGCGGGGAGGTGGCCATACTCTGCGGGGCCCTGGCCGGTGCAGGTCTTGGCTTTCTCTGGTACAACGCTTATCCGGCGCAGGTCTTCATGGGTGATGTGGGTTCTCTCCCCCTGGGGGCGGTCCTTGGAACGGTCGCCCTGGTCACAAAGCAGGAGTTTCTTCTCGTGATTGTGGGAGGCGTTTTCGTGGCTGAGGCTGTATCCGTGATACTGCAAGTGGGTTATTTCAAGTGGAGCAAGGGGAAAAGAATATTCAAGATGGCGCCCCTTCATCATCATTTTGAACTCAAAGGCTGGCCGGAGCCCAAGGTGGTGGTCAGGTTCTGGATAGTGGCGATCGTCTTGTCGTTGATCGCCGTGAGTACCCTCAAGCTAAGGTAGGCGGACGTTTTGGAGCTTGCTGGAAAGAAAATAACGGTCCTGGGTATGGGGATCACCGGAGTCGCCGTTGCAAGGTTTCTTTGCAGCCGGGGTGCAAAGGTGACGCTTTGTGATTCTGCTCCGGAAGGGATGCTTTTGCCATCGATTAAGGAGTTGTCCGGCCTGCCCGTGAACATGGAAACAGGCGGCATCAATACGGGTACTTGTATCTCGTCTGACATGGTTATTGTAAGCCCTGGGGTACCACTTGACTCTGAAGCTGTGGTTTCCGCAAAAAATGCCGGTGTCTTGGTTATAGGTGAACTTGAGCTGGCCGCCTCGTTTATACGTGTCCCGGTAATTGCTGTAACAGGGACCAATGGTAAGACCACTGTATGCCGGCTTGTAGCGCGCATGCTCGAGGCTTCTGGCAAAAGGGTTTTTCTGGGTGGAAATATCGGTACACCTCTGGTCTCCTGTCTGGACAATACAAGCGCCTATGATTTCGTGGTGGCAGAAGTAAGCAGCTTTCAGCTTGAAAGTATAAAGGAATTCAGACCCCATGTGGGAGCCATTTTAAACATAACCCCTGATCATCTGGATAGGTACTCTTCCATGGAGTCATACGCTGCTGCAAAGAGCAGGATCTTTGAAAACCAGGGGAAGAATGATTTTGCGGTTGTAAATGCCAGGGATCCATTGGCTGTCAGGTTTACAGAACGTATTTTATCGAGGCGTTTTTTTTTCAACCTGGACTCTCCTGCAAGTGAAGGATCATGGATAAACGAATCCGGTGTCAGGATCAAGACAGAAAATAAGGTGATATCGATACCCGCAGAAAAGATCGGGCTCAGGGGAAGACACAATCTGGAAAACGTTGCAGCGGCGGCGGTATGTACCCTGATTAGCGGCGGAACCGAAAAAGGAGTGATAAACGGGCTTGAAGGATTCAGGGCTGACCCGCACAGGCTTGAAACCGTGGCGTTGATTCGCGGTGTGGAGTGGATAGACGATTCCAAGGCGACAAATGTTGATGCAGTGAGGCGAGCCCTGGAGGCAGTGGGGGAGTCTACCATACTCATAATGGGGGGTAGGGACAAGATGGGAGGATATGATACGCTGATTCCTGTCTGCTCCCGATACATAAAGCGTTTGATCGTCATGGGAGAGGCTGCAGGCGGAATAGCAAATACCCTTGGTGGATATGTTGATTGCGAGATAGCCTCAGATATGGCCGATGCAGTGAAAAAAGCCGCATCCTGCGCCGGGCCGGGGGATAAGGTGCTGCTCTCACCCGGGTGTTCCAGCTTCGACATGTATCAGAATTATGTCCAGCGGGGTATTGATTTTCAGAAACAGGTCAGAAGGCTTGCATGAAATGATCAAAAGCAGCGCAGAACATAAAAGTTTATTCAAATATGACCCGTATTTGTTTTTTTCTGTGGTGCTTCTGGTCTGTATCGGGATGGTCATGGTTTACAGTGCAAGCAGCGAGCTTGCCACCAAAAACCAGGGTAATGAATATTTTTTTTTCATAAGGCAGGGCATCTTTGCAGCGGCCGGTTTCGCTCTGATGATAATCTGCATGGTGATACCTTACCGTGTATACCGTGTTCTTGCATGGCCCATGCTTATATTTTCGTATTTCCTCCTGGCTGTCCTGTTTATTCCGGGAATAGGGATCGAGATCAACGGAGCAACGCGATGGATCGATTTGAAGTTCGTCAAATTCCAGCCATCCGAGTTCGCCCGGCTGGCCCTCGTGGTCTTTTTCGCGTATTCGTTGAGCAAAAGAGAGGAAAGGCTCAGGAGTTTCAAAGGCGGTTTTTCATACCACCTTGTTTTTCTTTTACTTTTTTCGGTTCTGCTTTTACCTCAGCCCGATTACGGTACCCTGGTTATCTTCTGGATGATCGGTATGACCATGCTTTTTGCCGCCGGAGTTAGATTCCTGCACCTGTGTACGGTGTTGATATTGGCGGTTCCGTTGCTCGTTGCCGGAGTTCTTACGTCTGAGTACAGGGTGAAGCGTTATATGACATTTCTGGATCCATGGAAACATCCCCTGGATGCGGGATACCAGATAATTCACTCAATGATGGCCATTGGATCAGGGGGAATGTGGGGAAAGGGCCTTGGACAGGGATACCAGAAGTTGTTTTACCTTCCCACTCCCCATACTGATTTCATCTTTTCCATCATAGGTGAAGAAACAGGTTTTGTTGGGATCATGATCGTGATGATCCTTTACCTTGTGATCATATGGCGAGGAATGGCAATTGCCCTGCGTTGCAGGGAGACCTTTGCCTCGATTCTGGCTTTCGGCTTTACCGTATCGGTCGGACTTCAGGCCCTTGTGAACATGGGAGTTGCGGTCAGCCTGCTGCCAACAAAAGGACTTACCCTTCCATTCCTTAGTTATGGTGGGAGTTCCCTGCTATTTTCAATGGCAAGTGCCGGGATCCTCCTTTCCATCGGGAAAAAGGAGGTGACATGACAGGTTCTGATAAAAAAGCAGAAGGCGGTTTTGCCGGCAGCAGTGTCAACCTTCTTTTTGCCGGGGGAGGGACCGGAGGACATCTCTATCCCGGTATAGCTGTAGCTGATGCTGTTTGTGAAATGAGGCCCGGATCAAAAATGCTTTTTACCATGGCAGGGCGCAGCATTGAAAAACTCATTTTGACAAAGACGCCTTATGAGACCGCGCTGGTTCCGGCCTCTCCATTCATGGGTAAAGGGCTTTACGGCAAGGCCAGGGGTATATTGCAAATACCTGCCGGCATTCTGGCGTCAATAAACCTGTTCCGGCGTTTTCGCCCGGATGCTGTCGTGGGATTGGGTGGTTATGCCTCCGTGCCCGTTTGTTTAGCTGCAAGGATTTACGGATTGATTTATGTGATCTGCGAGCAGAACCGTGAATTCGGACTGGCAAACAGGATGCTTTCACCGTTTGCGGACCGTATCTATCTCTCGTTTGAGGAAGCAAGGGTAAAGGCGGATCCAGGGAAAGTACTTTATACAGGCAATCCTGTCAGGCCGGAAATCGTATCGGCTGCGGCGATTCGTAAGGCTTCGAAAGACAAGGGAAAGTTCACGGTCCTTGTTTTCGGTGGGAGCCAGGGCGCGTCACCCATCAACAGGGCTGTCGCAGACGCCTTGAAACATCTTAAACGCGGTATCGACATTAAATTTATTCACCAGTCTGGCTCTGCTGATTATCACATGATTCTCAAGGCCTATGAAAAGGCGGGGATAGAGGCCGAGGTGGTGGAGTTTATTGAAGAGATGGGTGATGCCTATTCAAAAGCTGATCTTGCGGTTTGCAGGGCAGGGGCCACGACTGTTGCGGAGATCGCGGCTGCCGGTATCCCTGCGATATTCATCCCTTTTGGCGGAGCAGCCAAAGATCATCAGACCCGGAATGCGAAAGTAATGTCCGATGCCGGGGCCGCCATACTGATACCCGAAACAAAGCTTTCGGGCCCGCGACTCGCAAGCGAGATAACCAGACTTGCCTCCAATGATAAGCTCCTTGCAGCAATGGGAGCCCGGGCGCTTTCCAGGGGCAGGCCGGACGCAGCGTATACCCTGGCAATGGATCTTCTCGGTTTGATTGATCACAAAAGGTCCGGGAAAGACCAGATATATAAAAGAGGCTCAGTGGGATGCTGAAAAAGGACTACTCAATACATTTCGTCGGTATCGGCGGGATCGGAATGAGCGGGATAGCTGAGCTCCTGCTCAACCTGGGATACCGGGTTTCTGGCTCCGATATTGCCGGGACCGATATAACCAGGCGGCTTGAGCTTCTTGGAGCGAAGATTTTTAAGGGTCATAGCCCGGACAACATTGGTAATGCAGACGTGGTTGTGCATTCATCCGCCATCTCTCCGGATAATCCTGAAATTTCAGCTGCAAAGGCCGTGGGTCTACCCGTGATTCCCCGGGCGGAGATGCTCGCCGAGTTGATGCGGCTCAAGCACAGCATATGTATCTCAGGATCCCACGGTAAAACCACAACAACCTCCATGGTGGCGGAAGTCCTTGCCAAAGGCGGGTTGGATCCCACGGTGGTTATCGGGGGCAAGCTCAAGAGCGCGGGCACGAACGCCTTGCTCGGAGCCGGTGATTTCATAGTGGCGGAAGCGGATGAAAGCGATGGATCTTTTTTGAAATACACGCCGTCTGTGGCTGTTGTCACCAATATAGATGCCGAGCACCTGGATTATTATGATGGCATCGATGAGATAGTATCTGTTTTTGCAAGGTTCATAGACCAGATACCGTTTTATGGTCTTGCGGTTCTTTGTCTGGATGATCCAAGGATACAGCAGATGCTGCCGGATATCCGGAAGCGTTACGTCACTTACGGCATGAACCCCCAGGCCGATTTTTACGCGATCGATATAAAGACAAAAGGGGTTGAAAGTTGTTTCAAGGTTTATTTCAAGCGGGAGGCGCTGGGGAAAATACGCTTGCCGCTACCCGGGCTGCACAACGTGGCAAACGCTTTGGCCGCTGTGGCCGTTGCCATGGAGCTCGGTGTTTCATTCAAGAAAGTGGCCGAGGGGTTAAACGGTCTTGGCGGGGTTCAAAGACGCTTGGAATCGAAGGGAGAAGTAAATGGCATAATGATCATCGACGATTATGGCCATCATCCCACAGAGATCCGGGCCACATTGGCGGCGGTCAGGTCCGCCTGGCCTGGAAGGCGTCTTGTCGTGGCGTTCCAGCCGCATCGATATACACGTACCCGCGCCCTTTTTCATGAGTTTGCAAGGTCGTTTTATGATTCAGATTCCCTGCTCATTCTTCCTGTATACCCGGCAAGCGAGCCTCCCATCCCGGGAATAGATCATGTAAGTCTTGCTGAGGCTGTAAAGAGTCATGGGCACAGGGATGTAAGTCCGGTTTCGGGCATAGAGGACGCGGTTCAGGCGGTTGTTCGGATGTTAAAACCAGAAGATATTTTCCTGACCCTTGGTGCCGGCAATGTGTGGCAGGTGGCGGACCAGGTCATGGATTACCTGTCAACCGACGATAGGAGATAGGAACTCCATGCCTGTAACGGATAACATACGCTTGATGATTAAGCAACGTCTCGGGCCCCTTGTTTCGTTTAATGTATCCATGTCCGCATATACCACCATGCGGGTGGGAGGGCCTGCTGATGTTATTGTAACGCCCAGACAGGCAGATGAGATTGCATGGCTCTTGTCTCTGTTGTCGGATGAAGGGATCCCTTGGTTTGTTGTAGGGCGTGGATCGAATCTGATCGTAACCGACAAAGGAATTAGAGGGGTTGTCATAAATCTTGGCCCCGGGTTTTCAGGGATTGAGATTCTTAAAAGAAGTGGGAACAGGATATGGATCAAGGCCTCTGCAGGAGCAGGCCTTCAGGAACTATGCAGGTTCTGCATGGAGGCGGGGGCATCGGGGTTCGGGTTTGCCTGGGGTATTCCGGCGAGTGTGGGTGGTGCGATCGCGATGAACGCCGGGGCCGAATCTGGTTGTATGGCTGATCGCATAGACAGGTTGCGCCTGGTGACATCTGCCGGAAAGATAACAGGTTATGAAGCACGGGATCTCGAATTCAGTTACCGCTGCCTCAAGATTCCCGGAATAGGGGTTGAGCCCGGCATGCCGGGAGGGCCTGTAATTCTTGATGCCGTATTTGAATGCCGTAAAACCGATCCCGGCATTCTTGAAGACGAGCGCGGGAAGGCCTTGGAGAAAAGATACAGCCGGCAGCCCTCCGGCTTTTCCGCTGGTTGTATCTTCAAAAATCCGCCCGGCACTAGGGGGGCGGGATACCTCATAGAGGCGGCGGGTATGAAAGGTTATTCCATAGGAGATGCGCAGGTATCAGACCTCCATGCAAATTTCATTTTAAACCGGGGCAAGGCCCGCTCCGCCGATGTGATCGAGTTGATCCGGAAGATCGCGGAAGCGGTCGAAAGCAAGTTCGGTATAATTCTTGAGCCTGAGGTGCGGATTGTCGGCGAACCTTAAGAAAAAGAGGCATAGGTCATCAAGGAAGGCCCTGTCTGATGGGAAAATCAGTGCATGGCTGCGGGGGATGTTTTTTGTAACCGCAGGGGCAGCGGTTATTCTGGCCTTGGTTGTGACATGTATTTTTGCCTACTACAAAATCGTTCATTCACCTGTTTTTGCCATAAAAGAGATAAAGATACTTGGTACAAAACGCGTCTCAGAGCAACGGATCATGGAAATAACCGGGCTGAAAAAGGGGGTGAATCTGTTTTCAGTAAACCTTTCCGCCGCAAGGAAGAGACTTATTGCAGAACCGTGGATACGCTCAGCCGGTATAGAGAGAAGACCTCCATCCACCGTTATCATAAGAATTCGGGAATATATTCCTGTAGCGGTTCTGGACTTTGGGGAAAAGTTTCTGATCGACTCCAGGGGAGAGATATTCATGCCCCTTTCCCCGGGGGCAGCTGAGTCGCTTCCGCTGATAAAGGGGATAGATTATACGGGTTGGATGAATCCAAACGGTGATCTGTCCCGGCCTGCAAGCGAGGTGCTTGTACTTCTTGATTATTGTTTTCAGCCGGATTCATCTATGCCGGCCGGTGTATTGGAAAGTATTTACCTGGACCAGGATGCCGGAATCACCCTTTTTTCGAAAACCAGGTTTGAATCCGTATTTGTGGGATTCGGTTCTTATCAAGAGAAGTTAGCGAATTTGAAATATCTGGAGGAATACATGGATTCGAATCCTGGGATCAAGTCATTCTCCTGGGTGGATCTTTCCCAGCACGGACGGGTGACTGCAAGGCCTGAGATCAGGAAATCTATCAATTCGTAAAGCAAGGAGGATGGATGGGAAAGAAGAGACATGAAACTATCGTAGGCCTTGATATCGGTACCACCAAGATATGCGCGGTTGTTGCCGAGGTGATCGATGGCGCTGCGAACATCATAGGGATAGGGATGCATCCTTCAGACGGCCTTCGCAAGGGTGTCGTTGTCAACATAGATTCAACGGTCGAATCGATAAAAAAGGCGGTTGGTGAAGCTGAACTTATGGCCGGAACTGAAATCACGGATGTCTATGCCGGGATCGCCGGTGGCCACATAAAAGGGGTCAACAGCCACGGTGTAATAGCCATAAAGGGACCGGAGATAACCCAATACGATGTTGACAGGGTGATAGAGGCCGCCCGGGCCATGTATGTTCCCCCCGACAGGGAGGTCCTGCATGTGATACCCCAGGAGTTCATCATAGACGGAGAGCCTGGCATACACAATCCTGTGGGCATGGCCGGAGTGAGACTGGAGGCGAAGATTCATATCGTGACCGGTGCTGTGACCTCCGCCCAGAATATCATTAAGTGTACAAACCAGGCGGGGCTGGATGTGTGCGATATTGTTTTGCAGCAGCTTGCCTCCTCTGAGGCCGTGTTGACAGATGAGGAAAAGGAGGTTGGCACAGCCCTGATAGATATAGGGGGCGGGACCACGGATCTTGCTATTTTTTCAGGTAATACGATCCGCCATACCTCTGTTCTGGCCTTGGGCGGAAACAACATGACAAACGACCTTTCTGTGGGATTGAAAGTTCCCATGACCGTTGCCAAGGCGATCAAGGAAGATGAAGGATGCACGTGCCTCATGGAAAAGATCAAAGAAGGCGAGGAGATAGAGATCCCGGCCTCGGCGGGTAGGGCGGCAAGAAAGATACCCAAGCTGCTTGTGGCCGAAATTCTTGAAGCACGGGTGGAAGAAATCTTTTCTCTTGTTCTCGATGAAATCGAGCGGGCCGGGATGAGAGATGAGATAATTTCAGGTGTTGTGCTTACCGGCGGCGCAGCCCTGCTTGACGGTGTGACAGAACTGGCGGAATCGGTTTTCGAGGTTCCTGTGAGAGTCGGAAAACCGCGGGGTATAAGCGGACTGGTCGATGTGGTCGACAGTCCAATGTATGCCACCGGGGTTGGGCTGGTTCTCTACGGCTTGAAAGACGAGGAGAACAAGCGGTTCCGCATCAGGGACGGTAATATTTTCGACCGTATAATCAGGACCATGAAGAGATGGATAAAGGAGATGTTTTGATTTCGGATAAGAGAGAAAAACAATAACCAAAAAAACATGGGGAGGTAGCCGATGGGTGGATTCGAATTGATTGATCCGGAAATGAAAGCAAGGATTAAAGTTATCGGTGTTGGCGGCGCAGGCGGCAACGCGGTGAACAATCTTATCGACATAAACCTGACCGGTGTCAAGTTTATAGCCGCGAATACGGACAGTCAGGATCTTGCCGCCTCAAAGGCGCAAACCAAGATCCAGCTGGGGCCTAAACTTACAGAAGGTCTAGGTGCTGGTTCAAAGCCGGAGGTAGGCAAGGAAGCCGCAATAGAGTCGAGGGATGTTCTGAAAGAAGCCCTGGCTGAAAGCGACATGGTCTTTATCGCAGCCGGCCTGGGAGGCGGTACCGGGACAGGCGCGTCTCCTATTGTGGCGGACATATGCCAGGAGTTGGATATCCTCACGGTTGCGGTTGTAACAAAACCGTTCTCATTCGAGGGGAAACAGAGGGTTAAGATAGCAGAGGACGGGCTTGAAGAACTCAAGCAGAAGGCCCACACGGTAATAACAATTCCTAATGACAGACTCAGAGGCCTGTCCCGGCGAAGCACTGGGTTCTTTGATTGTTTCAAGACCGCCGACGAGGTTTTGGTCAACTCGGTTAAAGGTATAGCCGATCTTATAATGGGTAACGGGGTGGTCAATTGTGATTTCGCAGATGTAAAGACGATAATGTCACACCGCGGCCAGGCAATAATGGGCATAGGAGTTTCATCTGGTGAAAACAGGGCCATAGAAGCTGTTGAAAAGGCCATCTCTCATCCCCTTCTGGAGGACACAGCACTGAAAGGTGCCATGGGCGCTATCTTGCATATTACCGCCAGCGCTGATGTGACAATGGATGAGATTGCGGCCATATCCGACAGGATCCATGACGAAATAGCAAATGAAAAGGCGCTTATAATATGGGGTGTGAACAGGGATGACGATATGGGTGACAATATCCGTGTTACAGTCATTGCCACTGGTATAGGAGGCAAGACTGACCTGAAGCAACCCGAACCAAGAGGAATAAGAGGGGTCGTCAGCAGGAGCGCCCCGCGGAAGTACCAGGAGATAACACGCGGAACTGTCAGGGACGTGGTCCCGGAAGATATTACCAGGCAGCAGGATCTGGAAAGCCCGGCCTACATACGTGTGGATAAGAAGGCATCGGCCCAAAAGGGGAAAAAGCCCGCGGCTAAAAAGAAGCCTTCCTTCATGGATCTCGATACTCCTACTTTTATGAGGCGCGGAGCGGACTAGCGGTTATCACCTTTTCCGGCTTTCCCTCCCCAAGACCCGGGCATGAGTCTTTGTTGGCTCAGCCCGGGTTTTTTGTTTACCCGGCAAAGCTGGCCCGTAACAATCTTATTCATTCTGCAAACGGGCGGGGATAAACCCCGCCCCTACGAAAAATACGTTATCCATGCATGAAAGCAGGGAGGATGGGATATACCCGTTTCATACAAGATACATGCTATATCTGTGCCTGTAACCGGCAGCGGGTTGGAAACAGCAGACAAACCCGCTTTATGCGTTGTGATACATAAGGCAAAAGGGTTGTTTCATTTTGACAGGATATGCCAAGCGCAAAAGGCCTGCCACGTAGCACCAACACCCAAAAACGTAGGGGCGGGGTTTACCCCCGCCCGCTTCGGCCACTCATGCTGCCAACAACGATAATATTTAACCCGGATGCACGTTGCGAGGCTGCATAAAGCAGGGCATGCTCAAAATATAATTGTAAAATCGGAACTTGTTTAACTTCATCTCCCCTGTGTCAGGACAGGATATGTGCTCCGGTCATAATTTCTCATTTTCTTGACAAATAGATAAGTTTGTTGCCATAATTATTAATTTAATGTGTAAACTACTAATCGTCTGAGAAATCCTTGACAAAGAGAAAGCAGGGATATACAAGCCGAAAAACAAAATATATTTAGCTGTTGTTTTTTTTTGTATCTGCATAATCGTTGAAAAAATCACCCAAACAAGGACGCGGTGGACGATGTCTGATAAGAATGAGCTGATTCTGGCTATTTTCGTTGCTGTTGTCACTTTGGTCGTTGGTATAATCTCTTATGCCGCCTATTCTCCCCCCAAGCACGAGACTCCTGTACGAATCATTTATGAAACACCCGGGAAGAATGTCTTGTTCGATCATTACACTCATGCTCAGCTGCTTGAATGCACAGATTGTCATCATAAGATAGCCGGCGCAAAGCCGGATGAAATCAGGTCTTGCACTGAGTGTCATACCAAAGAGACAAAGTTCGTTCCGGCTATTTCTCAAAATGGTGGTAAAGGCCTTTTTAATCATGAAGACCATTCAGACGCATATGGCTTGGAATGCACCGACTGCCATCACACCTATACAGAAGATGACCCCGCAGGGCCGCAACCATGTTCCGCATGCCATACACCCGGTGAAGGAGAAGAGGGTTTTCCTTCCCTTGTCGATGCCTATCATCAGCAGTGCATAGGCTGCCACGCTGATATGGGTTCCGGCCCTCAGAAGGCTGATTGCAGTGCTTGCCATCATCCCAGGAAGAGCGGCAAGGCGTTTCATGATCAATGTATCGGTTGTCATGAGGATATGGGCCAGGGGCCTGGTGGTGGCAGTGATGATTGTATAATCTGTCATGGGTATTGATTGGAGTGACAGGGATTGCAGGCACAACGGGTGGAATTGGTTTTATTACGATAAAATCAGTGCCCACCGGCAGAAAAAAATTAGAGTGCCGGGAAGCGACAAACGTAAAGCATATATTTACTGGTAACAGCAAACAAGAATCTAGAATTTAATTAAATGGTCAGAAGATAAAGAAGAGCAAAGATGTCATCCCCAAAGAGGAATGGCCGGATACGGGTATAATTCCAAACAACGGGAAAAGGTAGTCCGATGATACAGAGATCTTTCATAGGGTTTACAAAGCCGGCTTTAAATTATATGCCCCTTCCGGATAAGCAGCCGGAACCCGTTTTAATCGCTCCGAAAACCATGGTGAAATTTTTAATTGACGCCGAGCTGAAAAATACAGATGAGCTTCGTATATCTGTGGGAGATGCGGTCTGTGCCGGTGAAAAGATTCTCCCCCTGAAAGGCTCCGGTGTTTATGCAATCTCGCCGGTATCCGGGGTGATAACGCGGATCAGTTCTTATACTGGCATGTATGAAAAAAAGATGACCGAAATAATCGTTGAGGTTTCCAATACTGATTCACCGCCTGTTGATGACTCTTTTGCTGAAGTCGCATCTGAGCCCGGTATTGAGGTGGCGGTCAACTATTTGTGTGAAATGCCCGGAGCTCCTGATTTCAGGCGTCTGGCTGATCCTGAAGCCCCTGTCAAGAGAATCGTGATCCTGGGTTGTGACAGGGATCTCATGACCTATACAAACCAGTATGTTGTGAAGAATGAGATTTTGTTGGTCAAGGCTGGTGTAGATATCTTACGGAAGATATCCGGTATTAATGACATTGTGATGGCTGTACCGTATGCGCTTGTTCAGAGCGCCGGCGCCTCAGGTGCAGGGGTCATGGGTATTCCGGACACATATCCGGCAGGTATGCCTCAAATGATCTACTTGGCTTTGAGGGATGAAGGCAGTCCGGCCTCGATGGATGCTACCCTTTTTTTGAGTGCGGAGTCCGTTGCGTCACTGGGGAAGGCGTTTGCCGAACGCAGAATCCCTACTGCCAAGCTTGTTACAGTTGTGAAGAAGGATGGCCGGACACGGTTGATAAAAACCCCGGTCGGGACTCCGGTCGCGGATATTCTCAAAGCTGTTGCAGAGCCTGTTGGGGAAGGCGATAGAGTTATACTAGGTGGGCCAATGACCGGATGCTCAATTTATGATATAAATCATCCGGTACTGCCAAGCACGGATACTATACTTATACAGGATGCGGCGGACATAGCGGCTTCGACGGACACGCCCTGCATTAACTGCGGCAGGTGTGTTCATGTATGTCCTGTCAAAGTGCCTGTAAATATTCTTATCCGCTATCTTGATGCCGGTGAGTTCGAGGCGGCGTCGGAAGTGGGAGATCTGTTTGCTTGTATTGAATGCGGATTCTGTTCAGTTGTTTGTGAATCAAGGATACCGATATTACAGTTCATCCGGCTTGCCAAACATGCATTGAACCGGATGGAAGTCGCGGAGGAAGAGAATGCCTGATCAGGTGAAGCTCACCGTATCACATGCTCCGTTTATACATGACGGAAGCAGGATATCGACAAAACATTACAATCTTATGTTGGCTGCGCTGATACCTGTTGCTGCGGGAATCGTAAGGTTCGGCGTACCGGCCTTGGCCGTGGTTTGCCTGTCTGTTGCGACCGCCATGGGGTGGGAGCTGCTGTCTAACCTTGTCATGCGAAGGCCGTTTAGCATAGGCGATGGTAATGCAGCTTTTATCGGTTTGCTTTTAGCCATGCTATTTCCTGCGACAACCCCATGGTGGGTAGTGGTTGTGGGTACTTTTGTGGCCGTGGTGATTGGCAAACAGATATATGGCGGAATAGGCGGGAATCCTTTCCACCCTGTTGCTGTGGCGGCGGCTGTTTTGATGCTTTCATGGCATTGGGCCTTTGATTTCAACGCCGCTCTTGCAGGTTACTTGTTCGATTTTGATCCGAGGTATCCCTTGACGCTTCTCAAGTCGTTCGGCCCTGGCGGTGTTGAACAATTCTCCGTTTCTGATCTGCTGATGGGCCGTCAGGTAGGAGGTATCGGGTCTACCTTCGGTATTGGATTGATCATTGCAGGAGCTTATCTTTGCTTAAGGGGTTACATCAGGTGGGAGATAACCCTTTCATTCATTGTGGGTATTATTGGATGTGCACTTTGTTTTCATCTGAAACATCCCGAGGCGTATGCCGGCCCCATGATACATTTATTCAGCGGTTATACTCTTATAGGCGCGGTGTTCCTGGTAAACGATGATTCATCGTCCCCTGTTCATACTATTCCCATGTTAATATATGGCCTTCTCGGCGGGATTATGACGGTTCTGATTCGCAATATAGGATACTGGACCGATGGTGTCATTTTTGCGATTCTTCTGATCAACCTTCTTAACCCGATTCTGGATAAAATTCGGTCAAAGGCCGTAACTATTTGATAATGTAAATGCATAACAGCCTTCTTATTCATATTCAGTTCAGTAAAGAATCCAAAGGAAGCCGATCATGCGTGAGATGATTAAGATGGTAGTCATTCTGACGGTCCTTTCCAGCGTATCCGGCGGGCTCCTTGCCTCCCTGCGGGATGCGACA
>CAYVIE010000061.1:0-15825 GCA_964451355.1 uncultured Desulfobacteraceae bacterium | reverse complement strand
AGACATGCAACAGGTTGATATTACAGCTTTTTAAAAACCACCTGTTAAACTTGGGATAACAGGTGGTTTTCCGGGAACGTTTTTCCCCGCAAAAAAAGCCGTGGTAAAAGAACCACGGCTTTTTTTGCGGAATTTTATTGTTCTGATAATTATTTTTTCTTTTTCTTTGGATGGCAGTCCTTGCAGCCTGTAGGCCCGCCATTGGCCTTGTGACAGTTTATACAGTTGGCGTGAATGGCTACGTAGTATTTTTCAAGGTCTTTTTTGGTCGGTTTTTTGAATGTTTTTGGTGAGGCTTTGCCAGGTTTGTTATGGCATTCTGTGCATTTTTGCACCTTGTCTCCAGGCTTGAGATTGTTAAGCGGTTTGTGGTCTTTGTCATGATGGCATTCTCCGCATGCGATCCCGTGCCCATCAGGCTTTGCAGTAAGGTGCTTCCCGTGTGTGAATTGCACTATTCCCATTCTGTGTTTCTTGATGATCTCACTTTTCATCGGGATGATATCAGGGCATGTTCCTGCGTAAATTCCCGCAGCCAGTAATATCAAGCCTGCCGTAATCGCGGTGATCCATAACGTCCTTTTCCTCATTGGATTCCTCCTTTTTCCTGATCAGTTCGACCCTGTATAAATACCTCAAATTACATCTGCCTGGTTGAATCATACATATATTGTTTACGTTCGGCTGTATCGTTACGGCATGGTCTGAATCCAGCGTGTTGTTTCTTCGGTCCAGACCGTTTCCGTGTTATCAGTAAAGCGCATTTGTGTCAATATAGATTGAGATCAGGGAGGCATGAAACATGTAAGGCCCGTATATCGGGCAGAATGGCGGATGATTGTTCATCGGTATCATGTACTGGTCTTCTGCTTTTTCCCAAAGAGTTTTGCTCCGAGAATACTAATCTCGTAAAGGATGATCAAGGGAAGCGCCAATAACATCTGGGTCACAACATCAGGGGGAGTTAGTATGGCGGCTAAAGTAAAAAATATTAATATAGCATATTTACGGTTCTTTTTAAGGAAATCCACGGAAACAATGCCGAGGCGCGCCATGAAGGTAATCACAATGGGGAGTTCAAATGCAAAACCGAATGCAAACAGAAGTTTTGATGCAAATCCCAGGTATTCCTTCATGGATGGCAATGGCCTTAAGCTTTCATTCGCAAATCCTATAAGGAAACTGAAACCAAAAGGAAATATGACGAAATAGCCGAATAAGGCCCCCCCTGTGAAAAAGAAGATTGAAAGTATGACCGCCGGGAGAACCATGCGGCGTTCTTCAGGGTATAGACCTGGCGCTACAAACATCCAGAATTGATACATAATAACAGGAGAGGCTACCATGATTCCGGCAAGCAGGGATACCTTGAGATATGTGAAGAATGCTTCGGGAATCCCAGTAAATATCAATGATCCCTTCCCGTCTAGCACTTCGAGTAGCGGCTGTGTCAGGATGGCAAAAATTTTTTCCTTGAAAGCATATGAGACAAAAAAGCCTATGGCTATAGCTATGAGGCATTTGATCAGGC
The DNA here is from genome assembly GCA_964451355.1 of uncultured Desulfobacteraceae bacterium. Taxonomy (GTDB): domain Bacteria; phylum Desulfobacterota; class Desulfobacteria; order Desulfobacterales; family Desulfosalsimonadaceae; genus CAYVIE01. The sequence continues at coordinate 14,294 of CAYVIE010000061.1, read as the reverse complement.
GTGTTCTTAATTCTTCTAAATGCTCTATCAGGGTCTGTCTGGTATCTTCATTCATTGCGGGAATATTCCGGTTCCAGGGCCAGTATTATCAATCCTGTTTGTCATTTTCCAGATTACCGGTCAGCTCGGATCCTGTATCGATTCCGGTATGTTTTCCAGTGCTTTTATCCGCTCCTTCCGGCCCATCTTCTGTAGATTCCTTGCCGAGCGGTGAAGTGCCGTTTCCCTTCAGGTCAGGAGCGGCATCAATCAGAGATTCCGGCAGGGCTTCGGGGGTTCCGGGTTTAACTTCATCTAATTTTATAGTGTGCTCAAAATCGGATGTCGCTTTTTTGAATTCCCGGAAAGCTTTCCCCAATGACCTCGCAAGATCAGGAATTTTTTGCGGGCCCACAACAATCAGCGCTACAACCAGAATCAGAATGAGTTCTGGCATTCCTATACCGAACATATTTTTTTACTCCTGTTTATGTTTTGATTCAATCGCAACTATTCAAAATACTTATGGATTATACGTGCATCCGGCATAGGGGAAAAATGCCCACGGATACAGGAATACGATCAGCGCTGCAAGGCTTCTGTGGTTCAGTTTTCACCATCTACGGACAGGTGTGACGTGTGCAACTACATGCCTTATTTCAGGAAGTATGAGCGTATCTATTGCCAGCTTGCTTGCCGCAAGGCTTCCCGGGATGCAAAAAACGGCTGTTTTTTTGATGATGCCGGCGCACGCCCGTGAAAGGATGGCGGCAGAACCTATTTCTTTGTAACTTAACTGGGCGAAAATGGCGCCAAACGAGTCCAACTTCTTTGAAAACAAAGGGGCCACCGCTTCTATAGTAACATCGGAACCTGCTATTCCTGTTCCGCCTGTCAGGATCAAGAGATTCAGGCCTTTTTTAACGATATGTTGGGTTGCCCGTCTGATTTTTGATTCGTCATCAGGGATCAATTTATAATCCGTGATCTGGATACCCTCCTTTTCAAGCCTTGCGGTTATCCAGGAACCACTTGCATCGGTTTTTTTTGTCCTGGACGAGGTTATTGTAAAAACCGCGGCAAAAATCTGGTCAGGTGCATGCCTTATATGATCTTCTTTGCCCATTTATTATATCTATAAGCTCATTTGGAGGTATGGCACGGAATTTATCCAAATATACCTGTAACCGTAAATGTTTTCCTTTAGCCAGATGCAACGAAGGCAACCGGTCGATAATAGAAAACTATATCGGACGGTTGCCGGCAAAGCAAAATGGTATGTGGGAAAACGCCCCTAAGTACGGATCAATAATTATAAGGTGAAGCAATGTTTCTTTTTTTATGCTGTAACGTGCCAATAATAAAATATTTTTCTTTTAACAAGCCGCTTTTGGTCACATGTTCAGGATATATTTTATGGCAAAATATCAGAAGCGGTCGTAAAAAAGCGAAATCTTATATACTGGAAAAATGATTCAAGTTTATTCATTTGATATTACATGCTCAACCTTGTCTATGCCGTCTGATTCAACCAGGAGCACGTTTATAAGGTCAGATCGCTTTGTTTCTATCCTCCTGGCGGTATAGTCGGGATGGATGGGAAGCTCCCTGTGCCCCCTGTCTACAAGCACGCATAACTCGATGAGGCATGGTCTCCCGAAATCAATAACGGCCTCCATGGCCGCCCTGGCAGTGCGGCCGGTAAAAAGAACATCGTCTACCAGAAGTAGCTTCATGTCGTCTATGGGAAATTCTATCTTTGTGGAGCGAATTACTGGATGGTGACTGATCCTGGTCCAGTCATCCCTGTAAAGATTGATATCAACAACGCACCGCAATGGAGCCTTTCCAGTTAGTTGATAAATTTTATCGCATAGCCTTTCTGAAAGGAAAACACCTCTTGTATGAATTCCCACCAGCGCCAGGCCGTTTATTTCCGGATGGCGTGAAACGATCTGTGTGCTGAGGGCCGAGATCGCCTCATCAATGGCTTTTGCATCCATTATTATTTTTGTCTGGGGCATAGTTCCCCTCCTCAAAATAAAAATATCAATAAACTCCTTGTGTATAAGGAGAAAAGGGTAGCAGCGTTGTGAAACCCGTCATTGCAGGCAGTTGGAGAATTTCGTTTAAATCGTAAACTTTCATGATCAGCGGCAATCACCACGGGCATGAAGAATGGCCGTTTTCATCCCGGCTCCAGAGACGTTTTCACGGTACAGCCCGGTAAAAACCGAATTATTTTTGAAAACTATCCGAGCCCTGTTGCAAGATCAAGATAAATCAGCGGAAATTACCGCAAAACCTCGCTTCAATAGCAGACCAAAAATACTATCTTATTATGTTTTTCATGTCATTCTTTTCTTTTGACCAACCCTTTCTTTTAAAGTATCGAAATTAGTATTTTGACACAATTTTGAAGGTCTGGCAATAAAGTGTTGAGCAAATTCTATCATGAAAACATCCTTGGGGCCCGGGGGCAAGCGGCCCCTGTTTCGTGACAGAGGTATTGCTGTCAGCCAGGAACTGAACAAGGATTGCAACAGAACGGAAGATATATAATGTATAGGAAATGTACCGGCGTGATCCTGGCCGGAGGGAATAGCAGCAGATTTGGAGGCGTGGATAAGGCCATGGTTGATTTTGCCGGCAGGAGGTTAATTGAACCTGTAATAGAGCTTTTTGCCTCCAAATTCGAGCACTCCTTTATTGTTACAAATGATCCCGCCGCATACCTTGATTGGGATCTGGATCTTGTTTCAGACATTGTATCTTGCCGGAGTTCCCTTACAGGAATACATGCAGGGCTTTTTTATGCTTCCACGCCTTATATATTTGTCTCTGCGTGTGATACGCCCTTTGTCAAGGCTGAAATAATAGATTTGTTGCTATCAAAGCTTGAGAATCGATTTGATGCAGTGATTCCAAGTACCCCTGCCGGAATTGAGCCGCTTTTTGCCGTATACGCAAGGCGATCTCTTTCACAGGTGGAAAGGCATCTCAAGGAAAAAAAATTTCGCATCAGGAAGGTATTTGCAAAATCAAGGGTATGTGTTGTTCCTGCAGAGGAGGTGGCTGTGGTCGATCCTGATTTTGAGACCTTTATAAATATCAACACAAAAAAAGATTTGGACAGAGCCAAAAAAATTATTGGTAAATATTCATAATGCAATCATAAATTTTCATGATTAGCAGCAATCCCCCTCCAGGCATGAAAAAAACCGTCTTTCCCACCCGGCCTGGGAGGTGTTTTCACGGTAGAAGTCCATCCCCGCAAGGGATTATATGAAAAATCGCTCCTTGATGGAGGCAGGTATGACTAAGCTGACTCATACAGATGCTGACGGCCGGATAAGGATGGTTGATGTATCAGATAAAAGGATTTCGGGCAGGATTGCCAGGGCAAGGGCTTTGGTGCATATGAAGCATGAAACTTTTATGCTTGTATGCAAGGGACGGTCGAGGAAGGGGAATGTTCTTGAAGCGGCAAGGATAGCCGGGATAATGGCCGCAAAAAAAACCCATGAACTGATTCCTCTTTGCCATCAGATTGCATTGCGCCATATTTCTGTCGATTTTTATCCCATGGAAGATGAAAAGTCCATCATGGTCGAGGCGTCTGCAAAGGCTGACGACAAGACAGGGGTAGAGATGGAAGCACTGGTGGCGGTTTCAATTGCTGCACTAACAATATATGATATGTGCAAGGCTGTTGATAGAGGGATCTGTGTTTCAGACATCCGCCTTGTTTACAAATCAGGCGGAAAGAGCGGGGAATACGTATTTCGTGATGATGAACCTGAAAAAGGGGGACAACAGGGTCTTGATTGAAATTGCCCGAATCAATTCATCAATCATTTTTTTTGCTTCCGGTTTGGCGCTTGGGGTGATTGCCGGTTTTCTGGTTGCGCGCCTTGCGTCATGGAAAAGGATGAAAATGGCTGAAATTGAGTGCGCAAGGCTCAAGGCAGGTATGGAAGCCCTGGAGAAAGCCGGGAATGAAATGGAAAGTATGCTCGCAGCGGCTCGAGAGGAAAGGGATACGTTGCAGGCAAAGCTCATAAAAGCAGAGACAGAGCTTGGGATCCTGAAGGAGAATGAAACAAGGAGGGCCGAGTGGGTGCAACACCTCGCCTCAAGGATGGAGCAGGCGTTTGCAACTCTGGGGGCTGACGCCCTTTCAAAGACATCAAAAGATTTTTTAACCCTTGCCGAAGCGATTTTCCATGAAAGGGAAAAGACCTTTGAGGCTAAGTTAAGACCCCTGGCTGACGCCATAGAAAGGTATGAGTCAGGTATAAGGGAATTAGAGCGCGCAAGGCAGAGGGATTACGGGGCAATAAAGGAGCAGGTTGGTTCCTTGATGGATGCCCAGGTAAATCTTGCAAAGGAGACGGCCCGATTGGTTCACGCCTTGAGAAGGCCGCAGGTAAGGGGGAGATGGGGCGAGATGACCTTGCGCCGGGTCGTCGAGATAGCAGGTATGCAGGAACATTGCGATTTCTATCAGCAGGTTAGCTTTTCCTCAAGGGATGGGGGTGCAAGGCCGGACATGATCATTACCTTGCCCGGGGAACGCCGGATAGTTGTTGACGCTAAGGTTTCTTTATCAGCGTACCTCGATTCCCTTGAAGCACAGGACCAGAAAGCTGTTTATACCTGTATAAAGGAACATGCGCGTCAGGTCCGGGAGCATGTTACCAGGCTTTCCAAAAAGAACTACTGGGCAAAATTGCCATACTCCCCTGAATTTACTGTAATGTTTCTGCCGGGCGAAAACTTTTTTGCTTCCGCGGTAACTGAAGATCCTTCCTTGATCGAAGATGCGGCGGCCAGGGGAGTTATAATCGCCACGCCCACGACGCTTATAGGGATGCTGAAAGCAGTCGCTTTTGCATGGAGGCAGGAATCCACGTGGAAAAATGCGGAAGAGATACTCCAACTCGGCACGGAGTTGTATGACAGGATTGCAGGTCTTGCGAAACATTTCCACCAGCTCGGTCATGATCTGGAAAAATCTGTCGAGTCATACAACAGGGCCATCGGATCATTCGAACGTAGGGTACTGGTCTCTGCAAGGAGGTTTTCAGCTCTTTCCTCAGGAAGCAATGGGGCAGGCAAGTCTTTGAGGTCACCTTTGCCTTTAAGCGTCACAACGAGAAAACCGGATATTGGAAAATGATTCATATTGCATCGCTTTCAACTGGTTCATGCCGGAAATACGGGTCTTTTTTCTATACGCAAGTACTCGTTTTGATCCTTGCATGTTTTTTCCCGGCTTTTCAGGACAAGGCTTCAGGTCTGACAATGCAGCGGGTCTCCGGGCAAGGGATTCCATCTTTTGAGGATGATGCTGATTTTTCGGGATTGATGCCGGCTTTGGCGCAAGCGGTTGAATACTACAATAGCATGAATCCCGAATCTGTTATTCATTACGGAAAGGACCGCTACAGGGCACGGGATATAAAAGAGGGTCTTGAGGCATTCCTCAGGCTCCTTTCAGGCGATTACACCAGACAAGAGATTGTAGCGTTTTTAAATAATCATGCGCGTGTCTACGAGTATGTAAAAGAGGACAAACCGGTTTCTGTTCTTTTTACCGGTTATTTCCTCATGTCAATAAATGGCATGAAAAAACCCACAAGCAGATTTTGCTATCCGGTGTACGGCATGCCTTATGACATGGTTTCAGCGGACCCGAAGTCGTTCGGGTGCAGGTGTCCTGTTATCACCGGCCGTGTGGAAAAGGGGAGGCTGATTCCGTATTTTGACCGTAAGGCTATAGAGGAAGAAGGAGTGCTCGCCGGGAGAGCCCCAGTGATTGCGTGGACAGATGACCCGATTGCCCTTTTTTTTATGCATATCCAGGGCTCCGGGATCATAAATTTTCCGGACGGAGAATCCATCAGCGTAGGCTATGCCGGAACAAACGGCAGACCCTATGTCAGCATTGGCAAGGTGATGGTAGATTCGGGGCTTATAGCAAAAGAAGATATATCCATGAAAGCCATCGAGGACTACCTGCGTTCAAATCCTGGAAAGATAAACGATATCCTGTGGCAAAACCCGCGTTATGTATTTTTCCAGAAAAAAGATCAGGGTGCAGGTTCACTGGGGGTGCCGTTAACTCCAAGACGATCGCTTGCGCTGGATCCTGTTTTTACTCCTCGGGGGACTCTTGTATGGGTAGACACCAAGGTCCCTTTGTGCGGGGGAGATCATGATGACCTTGCTGATCCGGGGAGGCCGAAACTCCAGCGGTTCGCAAGGTTTATGCTGCATCAGGACACGGGCGCGGCTATAAAGGGCCCTGGACGCGCTGACATCTTTTTCGGGTCGGGTAGGTGTGCCCGTATAAGCGCAGGTTATCTGAAGTCGCCGGGACGTATTTATTACATCGTCCTGAATCCGTGACAGAACATGGTGTATTGTCATAAAAATATTTTATTATCAGCTAATTTTAGCAAAATACGGGACAACTTTTTTACCTTGTTGTGTCATGTTCGATTTTATGAGTTTTTTGCATGGATGAGTTTTTGAATCTGCGGAATGGCAAACAAGATGGCAGCAGATATCGCTATTGCAGAGCTTGCAAAAAAGAGGGGCGCTGCGCCCCAGGAGTCGAAAAAGAGTCCGTTCAAAAAGAACCCGGCCATTATTCCGAATCCGTAGGTTATCGCATTGTTTACGGCCTGGCCGAGGGTTTTGGCGGGATCTGGTATCAGATCGTCCATGTAGAGTATGCTTGCGACATGAAAAGCACCATAGGAAAAGGCGTGAAAAAGTTGTGCAAAAATGATCCAGCCCGCCGATGTTACCAGCCCGAAAATAGCCCATCTGACAGCAGCCAGGATGAACGAGAAAACAAGTACTGTTTCATGGGTGAAGATGGAGAAAATGCGCGGAGAGATGACCATGACGCAGATTTCCGCTATCGATGCTATTGCCCAGGCCCATCCTATGAATGTCCTTGAATACCCCAGGTTCTCCATATGGATGGAAAGAAAGCCATAATAAGTCCCATGACTCACAAGCATGAGGAACGCTGCTGAAAGAAAGCAGATAACCCTGGGCTTTAGAATCGCTTTCAGGCCGGTTTTGAAATCTTTGCTTTTATTTTCTTTGGAATATTTTGCCATTATAGGGGATAACAGCGCCATGATCACAGACAGGGTAAGAACAACCCATAAAATCGTCTCGAGTGGGAACGAATCTATGACGCGGCCGAGAACCACAACTACCCCGATAAAGGACAATGAACCCCATACCCTGAATCTGCCGTAATGATTCTTTTCCGGGCCGAGGATTTCCATGGCAAATGTTTCTATGAACGAGATTATTGGCGCATAGAATATGCCGTAACATACCGTTATGATGAGCATGGCGGTGAAATCGGTATAGATCAGGAAAAGCCCCCACAGGGCGCTGCTGGCAATATTGCACCAGATAAAGATCTGGCCTTTGAGTTTTTTTTTGTCTGCTATCCAGCCCCATGCAATGGGAAAGAAAGCCGTAACAAGGGTCCTTACCGATGAGATAACCCCTATCTCGAAGCCGGTAAAACCTATCCTGTAACAATATAGATTGAAATAGGGAAGGTATGCGCCCATTGCTCCAAAGTAAAGGGCGTATTGAAGGGCCAGAATAAAACCTGCTTTGCAAGTATGATGTTTGTCAGATTTATGAGAAAAGGAACCAAGGAAATTCATTTCTCTTCCTCTGCTGAGGCAGCAATTGGAGAGTTGTCCGTAGCCTTGTCATAAGTTGTAACGGGATTTCCGGAAGTGGTTATCGGCCGGTCTTTTGGCTTTGGGTGGTCAATTAATCTCGCCGCGCTTTTGGTGTCGCCCAGGAGTATTGCAAGCCACCGTGTGGTAGGATTGTTTTCAAGTCCTATCTTTACGATCATTGTCAGGGGTACAGAAAGAAGCATCCCTACTGGTCCGAGCACCCATCCCCAGAAGACAAGTGAAAGGAACACCACCAGTGCCGAAAGCCCGAGGCCGCTACCCATGAACCTGGGTTCGAGTATGCTACCGATAATGGTGTTGATGACAGCATAACCCGCCGCAGTCAATAACGCATAGCCTGCGCCGGCCTGGACAAGGGCTGTGAGAACAGCAGGGAATGCAGCGATCAACGACCCTATGTTGGGTACATAGTTTAAAACAAACGCAAGTATACCCCATATCAGGGCAAAGTCTATGCCAAGAACAGAAAGATAAAGCCAGACGGCAATTCCTGTGGAAATAGAAAATACGGTTTTCAGAGCAATGTAGCGGTTCACGTTTCTGCTGAAACGCTGCCAGTCCGCAAGAGAGCGGTCAGGATCCTCCAGAGCCGCTCTCAGCTTCACGGGGAAACCTGATGCTTCGGCCAGTATGAATACAACGGTCAGCAGGATCAAAAAAAGGTTTGCCACAAGGCCGCTCAAACCCTTCAGTATACTAGCTGTATACTGCATGGCGATTCCAGGATTCAGGACCTCATGGAGAATGTCAGGGGAAATTTCTATGTCGTAGCTTTTAAGAAAGTTGGCTAAGGAAACAGCCTTTTGGGTAATTCGGTTCTGGTAGTACGGGATAGCCGCTGTGAACTCATTTACAGATGCACCTACAAAAGCGGCAAAAAGGGCTGTAACCGCGACAAGAGCCGATATGATTACAAAAACCGTAACAGGCGCGGGGATTTTTTTCTCCTTTAACCATAAAAGCGGCGGAGTAAAGATGACCGCCAAAAAGACCGCCAGAAGAAAGGGCACAAGCACTGATGATGCAGCCTTGATACCGGCTGTCACCACCACGAACGCAGCCATGGATACAAGAATATTCTTCCTGTTTACTGAAGGAGTTTGGCTTTTCATAGGATTCTCCTTGCATTCAAGAAAAAAGCGGCAACATCTTTTGCTGTATTATCTTAATAGATTTTTCGATTGTGAAATCTTACGGCTTCGTAAAAAGTCAGTCTGCTGCGTTGCGCTTCGCCGGAAAGCGGCTTACCGTACTTTTAGTACGCTTCGCCTTTTCCGGCTCGCGACGCCTTGCATACAGAGCTTTTTACAAAGCCGTAGCAGGTATTTTCAACAGGGTTGGATTATTTTTCAGCATATAACTTACGACTTCCAAATAACTCATTTTCAAAAATTTAACATAATATATTGAAGTTATATATAAAATTAACTTTCAGAAAAATTTTTTTCAGACGGAGTTATTTGTTGATATAGTGACGCGAAGCGTCATCCAAAAGCTTTTTACAAGATCATCAAATCTGATTATCTCGTAAATTTTCATTATTCGCAGCAATCACCTCCGGACATGAAAAAATGGTTGTTTCCCATCCCGGCTCCAGAGGTGTTTTCAGGGTAAAGTCGAAATTCTGATCTAGAAAACAAAGGTTCAAATCAAGTTAAAATACTGTCGGCGGCTTTGCAAAAAAACTATTTTCAGACGCTGTTCAAATCAACAAATTGATGTTTTGCATTCAATGTTATTAAATAAGTATTGATATTCCAAAAAAGAGGAATAATAAATCAAAAAGCAAATGGATCGTTAGAAACGGGAAGCCTCCTTTCATCTGTTAATCCGACGGCTTCTATGTTAAGCAGATCTCGGTGTGTTGTCCTGTGGCAAGCGATGATTTTTACGGCTTCGTGAAAAGTCCGTCTTGCCGCGTTTGCGCTTCGCCGGAAAGCGGCTTGCCGTACTCTTGGTGCGCCTCGCTTTTCCGGCTCGCGATGCCTTGCATCCAGAACTTTTTACAAAGCCGTAGCAGGTATTTTCAGCAGGGTTGGATCAATTTTGCAGTATAAAAATTAAGACTTTACCGTGAAAAGACTTCCGGGGGCCGGGGAGAAAGACCGCCTTGTTTTCATGCCCGGGGGTGATTGCCGCTAATCATGAAAGTTTACGTTTCCATTATGATTGTTTGTTGCAGTGAAGCCTGGATTGGGTTTCAAGAAAAATCGTCCGGTGATTTGAGTGTGTAATGTTTGTTTTCAAAACCAGATTCTCTATCAGGGAGGTGTTGGGATGTATCGTGCGTGTTTGCTGGTTGCCGCCAGTACATTATTGCTTGTCATGTTTTTGGTTTCCTTGGTTCCTGTGCATGCCGGGCCTGTGCCCAGGGCCGTTGCAGTAGATCCTTCATACGATTTTGGGAGCGTTTATGCCGGTGAGACTCTTTATCATGATTTCATCATAAAAAATACTGGTGATGCCGAGTTGAAGATTGAATCCATCCATTCCGGGTGAGGGTGTACAACGGTCGAGAAGGTAGACCGTATCCCCCCGGGTTCGGAGGGAAAGTTCAGGATAAAGGTTACAACGAAGATCGCGCAGGGTGGTCATAAGCTTACAAAAACGATAACAATCAGGACCAATGATCCTGAAAATCCAAAAATTCTGTTAAAAATTTCAGGCATGCTCAAACCGACCGTTGGTCTCAAGCCGGCAAGGGTTATTTTCAGGGGGCCGGCTGGTGAATCCATGGAACAGGTGGTTGAGATTACTCCGACAAAAGACCTTCCGTTCAAGATTAAGAGTGTAAATGCGCTGCGTGGTGTGGATATTTCATACGACCTCAAGGAGAAGGAAGTAAAAGGCGAGAAAAAATATCTCCTTGTGGTCAAGTGCATCAAGACGACACCTGGCCGTATATATGACAACATATACGTCAAAACTGACAGCAGCGTTGTAAAGACTATCCAGATACCAGTCGTGGGCGACCTCAAGGCTCCTGTGAAAAAGACCGGGGAAAAAGAACATGCAGGATAGCAGGCTGGCCGGAGTTAAGGTGCTCGCCTTTGATTGTGACGGGGTCCTTTTTGATACAGAGGAGGCTAACAGGGCGTATTATAATGCTATCCTGGCGTATTTCAAAAGGCCTCCAATGGACGAGCAGGCTTTTGCATATTCCCAGATGCATACAGCGGATCAAGCCATCGCATACCTGTTCCCGGATCCGGATGAATACCGAATGGCGCAGGAATGCAGGAAAAAACACGGGTATTTTCCATATATACCACTGATGAAGATGGCCCGTGGGCTCAAGGATTACCTGCATGAATGGAAAAAGCGTTTCAAGCTGGCGGTGGTGACCAACAGAACGGATACCATGGAGAACGTTCTTGCCGTACATGGTCTTGGAGACAATTTCGATATGGTGGTCACCGCAATGGATGTCTCTTGTCCAAAGCCTCATCCCGAGGCCCTTTTGAAAGTGGCTGAGAGATTTTCCGTATTAACGGGCGAGATCCTGTATGTTGGTGATTCAAGTGTTGATCAGGAGGCGGCCCAGAGGGCGGGCGTGATCTTCGTTGCCTATGATAATCCCGGGTTGGAGGCCGATTTCTATGTTGCTGGCATGGCCGAGCTGAACCTGTTGCTGGAAAGCCGTGATGTGAGGGATGTCTCATCGGGCTAATGATGATAATCCCGGAACCGGACTGGTGCTTTCGCGTCTCCTGTGCCCAGGCGAGAGCTCATGGATTAAGGGAGGATGTTTTTCTTTCATGGTCTTCCGGGTGCGTCTGCCATGGTTATGTGATTACAAGAAAGGAAGCGGATAACTCAAATGAGCAGTTCAAGACCGATTTATCTCATTGATGGGAGCAGTTTTATACACCGTGCTTTTCATGCCGTGAGAAATCTCCATAATTCCAGGGGGATTCCGACCAATGCGGCTTTTGGCTTTTCAAACATGCTTGTTAAGCTCATGAATGACAAAAGCCTGTCCCATGCGGTGGTGGTGTTTGATGCAAAAGGCAAGACGTTTCGGCACGAGATGTTTCCTGATTACAAGGCAAACCGGCCTGAGATGGATGAAGCCCTTGTTGTCCAGCTTCCATATATAAAAAAGATAACCGAGGGTTTCGGTATACCAATGATGGAGCTTGCCGGCTACGAAGCAGACGATATCATTGGAACACTTGCAAAGATAGCAGAGAGGGAAGGTTTTTCCCCGATAATGGTTACAGGGGACAAGGATTTCATCCAGCTCGTTACGGATTCAAGCTCCATATGGGATCCCATGAAAGATAGCTGGACTGATAAAAAACATGTGTTTGAAAAGTATGGGATTGAACCGCACCAGATGGTCGATGTGCAGGGATTTTCCGGTGATCCAACAGATAACATTCCCGGGATACCGGGCATAGGCCCCAAGACAGCTCTGGATCTCGTGCGCAAGTATGGGAGTATGGAGGGGGTTTATGAACATATCGGGGAAATAACCAGGAAAAAGCTCAAGGAAAGGCTTGTCGAATACAAGGATCAGGCGTTTTTGAGCAGGGAGCTTGCCAGGATAAGGACCGATGTCCCGGTATCGGTTGATCCCTCAAGTTTCCGGATCAATCCCCCTGACTCAGCCATGCTGTCAAAAATATTTGCGGAACTGGAATTCCGGAAGCTGCAGCAGATGTTTCCGGTTGAAGCGGATCTTTCCGGAAAAAGATATATTTGCGTTCAGGATGAGCAGGAGCTAAAGCTTCTTTCCAGTAAGCTTTCCGCTGTGGAGCGGTTCGCTTTGGACACTGAAACCACATCAAGGGATCCGATGAGGGCTTCTCTTGTGGGTATATCTGTTTCATACAGGAAGGATGAGGCTTTTTATATACCATGCGGTCATCAGACATCCGAACCCCAGATACCCAGGGACAAGGTGGCAGAGATCCTCGGGCCGGTTCTCGCGGATCCAGGCATCGAAAAAATCGGCCAGAATGTGAAATATGACTGGGAGGTTCTCAGGCGCCATCATATGGATTTATCAGGAGTCGCCTTTGATACCATGATAGCCTCGTATCTGCTTGCTCCTGGGAAAAGAACTCATTCCCTGGACCAGATCGCATACGAGCTCCTGGACCACAGGATGATCAGTTATGACGAGGTTACCACGGGCCCTGATGGGAAAAAGCTGCCTGATTTTTCGTATGTGCCTATAAAAAGGGCGGTCAGTTATGCCTGCGAGGATGCGGATATAACAATGGCGGCTTACGGCAAGCTTGCCCCTGAGCTTGCCCATGCGGGGCTTGATCATCTTTTTACAAGCATCGAGATTCCATTGATCCGTGTTCTTGTGAAGATGGAGGAGACAGGGATCAAGGTTGATCCGGGCAGGCTTTCTTCTCTTTCAAAAGCGTTTGCAGACGAGCTTGCAAGTATTGAGAGGAGAATATACGAGCTTGCCGGGGAGGAATTCAACATAGGCTCATCCCAGCAGCTCGGCCGTATACTTTTTGACAAGCTCGGCCTTCCTGTCCAGAAAAAGACCAAGAAAAGGACCGGGTATTCAACAGACGTAGAGGTGCTGACCATCCTGTCGGCCATGCACGACCTTCCTGCTCTCATTTTAAGGCACAGGTCCCTTTCAAAGCTGAAATCGACCTATGTCGATGCGTTATTTGATCTCATCAATCCGGAAACAGGGCGGATCCATACTTCATTCAACCAGACCGTTACCGCCACGGGAAGGTTGAGCAGCTCCAATCCGAATTTACAGAATATTCCGGTAAGAACACCCGAGGGAAGGGATGTAAGAAGGGCTTTCATACCTGAAGATGGCTGTAAATTTCTATCAGCCGATTATTCCCAGGTGGAGCTTCGAATCCTTGCCCATTATTCTTCTGATCCGATATTGATCTCAGCGTTTAAAAATGGCGAGGATGTTCATACCAGGACGGCCTGCGAGGTATTCGGGGTGCCGCCCGACAAGGTTACACCGGAGCTGCGGCGCCAGGCAAAGGTTATAAACTTCGGGATAATATACGGCATGGGAGCTTATTCACTGGCAAAGGAGCTATCTGTTACGCCGAAAATGGCCCAGACTTACATAGACCATTATTTTTCGCGTTATGCAGGTGTCAAGAAGTTCATAGACGAGACCATCGAGACAGCAAAAAAGACTGGGAAGGTGATGACAGCTTTCGGCCGGGTCAGGGAACTTCCGGACATCAACAGCAAAAATCGTCAGGTACGCTCTTTTGCCGAGCGGATAGCGGTAAATACGCCTATCCAGGGAACCGCAGCGGATATAATCAAGCTCGCCATGATACGAGCCGATAGGCTGATCGAAGAAAAAGGCCTCAGGTCAGCGATGCTCCTTTCAGTTCATGATGAACTTCTTTTTGAAGTCCCTCAAGGAGAGATCCAGGAGATGAAAGAGTATGTGCGGGAAATAATGGAGAATATATGGGAGGCCCAGGTCCCGCTCAAGGTCAATATCGCGGTTGGTGACGACTGGGCCGAGGCGCACTGAGGAAAAGAGCCTATCTCTCTGACTGCTGCTGCCGGTTTTCCGGATGTACTGTTTTCTCAATGGTT
>CAYVIE010000060.1:0-15837 GCA_964451355.1 uncultured Desulfobacteraceae bacterium | reverse complement strand
GGTGGAACCATTTGAATTCATTTCAAATGGCGGGGGAGGGGAAGCCCTCCCCCGTTTCGTAAAAAAGCGAAAAACGCTTTTTTACGAGATCATCAAAAATGATGTACTTGTAAAGAGTCCATCAAAAATAGTGTGATGTTATTTCTCCTGGCATCGCTTTTATGGTTTTTTCCTGTCCGCCTGGCAATATCATATCGATGGTGACAGCCCGGTTGCTCTTGTTCGTCAAGGTCACCATTCCCCCGGGTCCGGGCTCGAGCCAGCATGTTATCCCCCTTACTTTTCGTATAACAACATTACTGGTTTCGAGTTCCCAGTCACCGTTTGCAACGATCATATCTTTCGGCCTGGTTGATAATAATTTTTTTGTGTTCGTGATGATCCCATAGGGAAGAGACTTGTGTTGCAGGTATGTGTAATACTGAACGTTTTTTGGGAGTTGAGAAACAAGGTTGAAAAGATCCTGGGTCAGGATAGCTACGCCTTTTTCCCCAGAGACGAGATCTATGGCGCGCTTTGTTTCGAGATCCTTCATGGTGACGCCGAGTCGGTACTGGAGGTCAGGCGCACTATTATAGCAAAACGGGAAATAGGGCCCCAGGTTCTTTTTGAGTTGTTGAGCGTATGCCAGGTTTGCAAGCCCCAGGGCGACCATCTTGTTTTTAGGACGGACAACAGCCAAATACCATGTTTCGACACAAAAGAATAAAATTGTAAGAGCCGCCAGAATTGCATTCACTTTTTTCCGGTTCCAGCCTGACAACAGGTTTGCGAGCACCCGGCCTTCTATAACTGCGACAGCCGGAAGCAGTGGAAATACAAGATCTCCTCGTTTGTGGCTTGCAAGCATCAGGGCGGCAAGTCCGGTGGCTATATGCGCGGTTATATATCTTTCACCCCTTCGTATTACAGGATTTGGCGATGGATTTTTCATGATATTCCAGAGACCCGCAAGAAAAAGAGGAGTCCAGGGAAGCGCCCGGGAGACAAGGTACATAGGAGGTTTCAATGCCGAGATCCATCGGTTCACGCCAGTGCATACACCGGTTGAGCCGATGGATTGTCCCCACAGTTCCTTTATGAAGAGTTTTTGGAAAACGGCGGGGCCCATATCTATCCAGGAGATCGCCAGCCATGCTCCACCGAGCGTGACAGGCAGCAGTATCCCGGTCCACCAATAGGGGGAAAGACGTTTACGGGTCTCGTGATCTTTGCAAAAAAGACAGGCGAAAAGTCCCCCAAACCCGAGAAGTATTCCAAACGGACCTTTTGTCATGGTGGCGAGGGATGCCATAACCCAGGTCCTGCCCCATCCCTTTCCGGTCTCCCATGCCCTCCATGCCATCCAGGCGCAAAGAGCTACAAACCCGGTAAAAAGGCCATCAGTCCTGACCATGGCGACCTGTTTCACTGCAGCGTTAGTTGCCAGATAGCAAAGGAGTGCGAACCATGCTGCGCGTTCGTCTCCTTCCAGGTCCAGGGCCCAGCGCCACACGGCATAAGCCGCCATGAAAGTTCCCAGCAGCGCGGGCAGACAAAAGGCGAACCTGCACGGGCCGAACAAGAGCACCATAACCGCGCCCAGCCAGTTATACATGGGGGGCTTTGATGTTATATCACCGAATGTATCGACCTGGCATATCCAGTGATTGTTGTATGCGGCATCGAGTATGTAAGCGCAAACCTTGACCTGGTCACGGTTGCGCAGGTCGTCTGGCGTGAGCATCCGCAAGCCGAAAAGAATTGTGACGGAAAAAAGGATCACAAAAAAAGCATGGTAACGTGTCATGTAGTCATTTGTTTCGCGTTTCATCCAAGCAGGTCCTTTGTTGCTCTCCGATTATTATAGTTTTGTTATTTTAGTCTTGTTCGGGTTCGCCTTTCATGTGGTTCTTGAGTTTTCACAACATCACGTGATAGGTTTTAAAATCCAGGTATCGGATAGATCTTATATACATATGATTTTGATCAAAAAAAAACAAAAACAGGTGTATTCTTCATGGTAAGTCCCGAAAATCGTGGTGGGGTTGTTTGTCCTGAACGGATCAGGGAGTTTTCATCCTTCATAGTGATGGATGTCCTGGAAAAGGCCAATGAGATGGAGCAAAGGGGCATCCATGTGATCCACCTGGAGGTTGGGGAGCCGGATTTCCAGACCCCTGGGGTGATACTCGATTCAGCAGCCCGTGCTATAGCAGACGGCATAACGAATTATACCCACAGCCAGGGTACATATGAACTAAGGTGTGCCATCTGCGATCATTACATGAAAGAATACGGTGTAACTCTCGATCCGGGCAACCTGATAGTCACATCAGGTACCTCGCCTGCGATCTTGCTGGCATTCTCCGTTGCCATAGAGCAGGACGACGAGGTGATCCTTACCGATCCCCATTATGCCTGCTATCCGAATTTCGTCAGGTATCTTGGAGCAAAGCCTGTTTTTGTTCCGCTTTCCGGAGCCGATGGTTTCATGATAGATCCGGATCGTGTGAGAAAGGCTGTTACAAGCAAGACAAAGGCTGTCATGATAAACTCGCCTGCCAATCCCACGGGTGCTGTGATCGATAAAGAGAGACTGCAAAAGCTTGCGGAAACAGGACTCCTTGTCTTTTCGGACGAGATCTATCACGGCTTGGAATATGGAAAAAAGTCCCACTCTATCCTGGAGTTCACCAGGAATGCCGTTGTATTCAACGGGTTTTCAAAGCGGTATGCCATGACCGGGATGCGTCTTGGTTATGTTATTGCCCCGGAAAATATGATCCGGCCGATGCAGAAGTTGCAACAGAATTTTTTTATATCTGCAAACGCGGCAATGCAGGTTGCGGGTATAACGGCCCTCAAGTCCGCTGATGCTGATGTGGAAAGGATGAAAAAGGTGTATGCAAAGCGCAGGAGGTTCATGATAGACCGTTTAAGAGAGATAGGTTTCAGGATCCCGGTTGAACCCGACGGGGCTTTTTACGTATTTGCCGATGCAACAGAATTTTCGGCCGATTCATACAGTCTCGCGTTTGATATCCTGGAAAACGCGCATGTGGGTGTTACTCCGGGGATAGACTTCGGCAAAAATGGAGAGGGTTATATAAGGTTCTCCTATGCTACCTCAATGGAGAATATAGCAGAAGGATTGAACCGGATAGAAGCATACTTGAGAGGTTAGCAGATAGTCCGCATCCGGCGTCTATCCGGGATTGCCGGATGAGAGGAAATCTTTTGCAATTTTTTAAATTTTTCTTGAAATACAAGGGGTTGTTTATTAAATAGACCATAAAAATCGGTTTGATTTGAGTTATGTCAAGGCAGGCGCCACCCAGGCTCAAATCCGGGTGGCGTTTTTTGTTTGGGTCATGCATACTCTATGGATCTGCCGTGCGTGCTTGCTGTTAATGTAAAGTGTTGGCTGGCGAGCTGGACATGAGAATTTACGATTTCCCGGGAATGAAATGAACAGCGCAAGACTTCTTGTTATAGACAACTATGATTCATTTACGCACAACCTTGTGCAGATGTTTTTGCAATTTCCCCTCGAGATATGGGTATACAGGTCTGACGCCATAAGCATAAAAAGGATCATAGAGATGGATCCTGATTATATGCTGGTCAGCCCCGGCCCCAAAGACCCCTCAGCAGCGGGAATCTCCATCGAGGCCATCAAATATTTTACCGGCAGGATACCTGTCCTTGGTGTATGCCTGGGTATGCAGTGCATAAATGAGGCTTATGGAGGCCGCACCATCAGGGCGCCCTTGCCTGTCCACGGGAAACAAAGCCTTGTCTGGCATAACGGCAAGGGGGTTTTCGAATCGATCCCGTCTCCTTTCATGGCGGCCCGTTATCATTCCCTTGCCGTGGTTCCGTGTGATGATCGGCTGGAGATTTCTGCAAGGACAAAAGACGGTGTCATAATGGGAATCGCCGATCCTGAAAACAGGATGTTCGGAGTTCAGTTCCATCCGGAAAGTTTCATGACACAGTATGGCAAGAAGATTATCACGAATTTTTTGAACAAGGGGCGCATGGGGTATCTTGATGATTATAACCCGGCATGTGCAAAATTGTTCGAATTCGGTGACTGGAACCGCAAGGCTGAATCTTCTGCCGCATGAATCTTGTCGTGAGGGTGGGAGCTTCAAGCTCCTGGAAATTAATCTTGGGCGTGGTTCTCTCGTTTTTTTGTCTTTTTCTGGATTAGTGAGCGTTTTCCTGCACGCCATCTGTTTTGCCTGCAACCGGTATACGGGAAAACGCTCACGATTCAGGTTTTATTTTAGTTTGGGAGGCTTCATGAAGAGACTCCGGGCAGATGACCTATTAAAGATAACGGGTGAAATCGTAGCGTTTCACGTGGAACAGCTTGAGCTTCCGGATGATATTACAAGCGCTGCCGCACCATTTGCCTCGGTACCCGGAACAGTTTTCCTGGCAAGCGGTGGAAACCTTGATTGCGCGCAAAATCATTTACTTGCTGTATTTCCCATCTTTTCGCTGAAGTCATTTGGGGACCGGTTTATCGTGGAAACCCAGGATGATCGGCTGGAATTCGGGCAGAATCCCTTAGACGGCCTTGAAACGGTTCTTGAAGCCTACGAGACAAAGGATCCCGGGTATGGCATGCCGGTTTGTTCAGGGCTTTTCGGCTATCTCGCATATGATTTAAAAAATGCCATCGAGCGGCTGCCAAAAACCACATTAAACGACCTGGGGCTCCCTGATCTCTGCCTTTATTTTCCTTCAGCACTGTGCTGGGCAAGGAAGGGCGAAAAAAAGGCCGTGCTGTGCATTCCGGTCTTTTCCAGAACGGGAAAAAGGGGGGCCGGTCTTGTTCGCGATCGCTTCCTGGAGAAATTTCATGTAAGAAAATCTCTCGGCGATTTTTCCGGGAATACAAAGGGATTTATCTCCCCATTCACCAGGGACACTTACATGGCGGCTGTTGCCCGTATCAGGTCCTACATAAAAGCCGGCCATATTTACCAGGTCAACCTTTCCCAGAGGTTTGAGACCGATTTTTCAGGGGATCCGTATGGACTTTTTTCATTCTTGTTCAAAAAGGCTCCAGCGCCCTTTTATGCTTATATAAATGCCTCTGATCATCATGTGGTCTCGACCTCCCCCGAACGTTTCTTGCTGCGAAAAGGAGACATGGTCGAAACCAGGCCCATAAAAGGAACAAGGCCGAGGGGCGTTACTCCCGAAGAGGATACCGCATACGCAAGGGAGCTGCAGGCAAGCAAGAAGGATGAAGCAGAGCTCTCCATGATAGTCGATCTTTTGAGAAACGATCTGGGAAGGGTGTGCAAAGGCGGGTCCGTAAAGGTAAAGGAGCACAAAAGGCTTGAAGCATACGAAAACGTCTTTCACCTGGTTTCTGTGATAGAAGGGAGTCTGGCGGGGGGAAAGAGTTCCATAGACCTTATCAGGGCAGCCTTTCCCGGCGGGTCGATCACGGGCTGCCCGAAGATAAGGGCCATGGAGATCATAGACGAGCTCGAGCCGACTTCACGCCATGTTTATACAGGGGCCATCGGTTACATCGGTTTTCATAAAACCCTCGACCTGTCGGTGGCAATCAGGACAGCCACGGTCAAGGATGGCAGGATCTATTTTCCCGTGGGTGGGGGAGTGGTCTACGATTCTGATCCAGCAGAAGAATATGACGAGACCCTGCATAAGGGCAGGTCTGTCATGCGTGCCTTGGGCGGAAAGGCCGGAGTTGATCCTGGAACGCGGATGGCCTGGTTCTGCGGGAGGATTATTCCCGAAGACCAGGCTGTTATTCCTGTCACCAGTCCCGGCTTCAGGTACGGGTTTGGTTTCTTTGAAACAATTTTTGCCCGGATGGGGAAGCCCAGGCTGCTGGAATTGCATATGAAACGTTTTACCAGGACCTGGAAGGCTCTTTTTGAAACATCGCCCCTTGAGATCGACTGGGATGTTGTGATCAGTCAGGTTTTGTATGAAAACGGACTCACCTCCCAGGATGCGGCGGTAAGGTTGATCGCCGCTTTGGGTGATGAGAACATTCCTTCAAAAAAGTATATATTAGCAGTGACCGCGCGTCCGTATAAACACAGGACGAAGGTTACGGGAACAGATGGGATCGACCTTGCGGTGTATCCCCACCCAAGGCAGACGCCGCTTGCTGACCACAAGACAATGAACTATCTTTTTTATGATCGCGCAGGTGCCTGGGCGAAAAAGCAGGGTGCCGGCGAGGCCCTGATATTGAATCCAGACCGGACGATCTCGGAAACCAATACCGCCAATATCCTTGTCGTAAGGGGGGATACCATTATATGCCCCAAATCACCCCATTCCCTCCCTGGAGTTATGCAGGCCGCCCTTGTAACAGCCCTGGAGAAAAGGGGATTTACTGTCCGCAATGAGTCCATGATCATAAAAGACCTTTTTTGTTCGGATCTCGTGATCCTGACAAATGCCTTGATGGGGCCTGTAGCAGCGCTATCGGTAGACGGAGCAAAGCTTCCCCGTGATATGCGCCTATGGGAAAAGATTCAGGATAGCTTTATCTCTGATATCGAGCAGGGATGACGGGCTTGCAAACGGCCCGTCATCCGCTGGCTGATGAATTCATCCAAGGGCTTTCCTGATTCTTTTCATGGCTTTTTTTACATTCTCGTGAGAATTAAAGGCGCTGAAACGGACATGCCCGGCACCACAGCTCCCAAAGCCGTCGCCAGGGGTGCAGACGACCCCGGCTTTTTCCAGAAGAGTATCAAAAAATTCCCATGAATCCCTTTCGATCAGGACCCACACGTAAGGTGAATGGCGTCCCCCGGTGCACTTGAAGCCCAGCCCTTCCATCTCCTTTATGATCATGGATGCGTTTTCCATGTATCCATCGACAAGCTCCTTTACCTGCTGCTGTCCCTCCGGTGTGTAGACGGCTTCAGCCGCCCTTTGGACAGGGTATGACACCCCGTTGAACTTGGTTGTATGGCGCCTCAACCATAGCTTTCTCAGGGAATGGGGCGTAGATGAGGAGTCGTAGGCAACGCATTCCTCCGGCACCACAGTATAAGCACACCTTGTGCCGGTGAACCCGGCGGTCTTTGAGAAACTCCTGAATTCCACGGCGACTTTTCTTGCGCCGGGGATCTCATAGATGCTTTTCGGAATTTTTTCAGGATCCCTGATAAATGCCTCGTATGCGGCATCATAGAGGATAAGAGCCTTGTTCTCTATCGCGTATTCCACCCAATCGGCGAGATAATCCTTCGTGGCGGTCGCGCCTGTCGGGTTATTAGGGAAACATAGGTAGACCAGGTCCACCCTTGTGTCAGGAATGGGCGGCAGGTAGTTATTTTCAGGAACCGCTTCAAGGTAGACAACGCCCTGGTACTTCCCGTTTTCAAATCTTCCTGTCCTTCCCGCCATCACGTTTGTATCAAGATAGACCGGATAGACAGGATCCGGGATGGCTATGCGTATATCAGTCGAAAATAGCTCCTGGAAGTTGGCTGTATCGCATTTTGCGCCGTCTGAAATGAATATTTCATCCGGCTCAACGTGCACTCCTCTTTTTTGGAAGTCAAACAGGGCTATCTTCTCGCGCAGGAAGAGATAACCCTGTTCAGGGCCATATCCCCGGAAGGTGGCGTCATTTGCCATTTCATCTGCTGCCCTGTGGAGCGCCTCTACACAAGCAGCAGGAAGCGCCCTCGTTGCATCGCCGATCCCCATCCTTATCAATTCAACATCAGGATTTTTTTTCTGAAAGGCCTCTACTTTGCGTGTTATTGTGGAAAAAAGGTATGATTCCTGGAGCTTCAAGAAATTTTCGTTTATTCTGATCATGACCAACTCCTTGATATTAATTATTTTTTACGCGATTAACCATAAAAAATATTGCGCCCATGGGACCAACCATGCTTTTTCGGCTCCGGACGAACCGGAGCATCTCGGCGCTAAAGCGTAATTTTCACGGATTTCGTCATTACTTGACATAACATTCATATACAAATAATGTAAAAAAATTTTATAAATCACGCAGGAGCTTAGAGATCCTCTTCTGTTTTGAACCTGAAAAAGCAAGGGAATTTTATTTAACTGACATAGGTTTGGAATTTCAAGAAAATACGAGGAGGCCAGATGATAGAGACCAGGATCGAAGATGACATAAAAATCGTGACGCTCAAAAGCGGTAAGACAAACCCGATCACTCGGGAGGTGCTCGAAGGGCTTCAGGAAGTTGTACGTGAAGCCGATGAAAACCCATCGCCCAAGGGTATCATCCTGACAGGGTCCGGAAGGATGTTTTCCAGCGGTTTTGATCTTCCGATTTTTCTGGATTTCAAGAAACTGGATGATGCCATCGAGTTCTTTGAATTCGAGGAAAAGGTTTTACTGGATCTTTTTACCTGCAGGAAACCGGTTGTCGCGGCGCTTAATGGCCACACGGTAGCAGGGGGATTGATTTACGCAATGGCTGCTGATTACAGGATTGTCAAGGATCATCCCAAGATAAAGATCGGGATGAGCGAGATCAAGATAGGGCTCCCCTTGAGCCTTGCGCAGCATGGAGTCATGCGCTTCTCGTTTGACAGCGATCTGAAGTACAGGGATGTTATGTTTTCAGGCGAGATGATGGATGTATATAAGGCTAAGGAACTGGGAATAGTAGACGAGATCGTGGAAGAGGAGGATCTTCTGCCCAGGGCAAAGGCTGTCATATCCGCATGGATAGATACACCAAACAGGCCGTTTATACGCATGAAAGAGATATGGAAAATGGATGCGGCAAGATCGATAAAACACAAGCTCGAAACCGAGAATTGGGGCGAGGGGCTTACCTGTTTCTTTGAAAAATCAGTGAGGGATACCCTGGCGTTTGTTCATGCAAGCATGCAATAGGTCTGGGATATCCACCGTTAGCCGGTTTTCCGGGAATCGGTGTTTCGCTCGACCGCTTATACTAAGACGGGACGTTGGTATATCCTGGGTGAATAATAGAACATGACCATAGATGAGTTGAGTCATATACTGTATTATGTTCAGCAGCCTAGCCGTTACCTCGGCTTGGAACCGAACCGGGTGGTGAAGCCTCAAGGGGAATTCGACCTTCACATGGTTCTTGCCTTTCCCGATCTTTACGAGATTGGCATGTCCCATTTCGGGATCCAGATTCTTTACAATGTGTTGAACAGCCATGACAGGATTTATGCGGAAAGGGTGTTTGCTCCTGACACAGACATGGGACACAGGCTTGCAGCTGAAAAGATTCCTCTTTTTACCCTGGAGACCCGTACACCGTTGAAGGAGACAGACATTGTCGGCTTCAGCCTGTTATACGAGTTGAACTATACCAATATCCTCTGGATGCTGGATCTTGCTGGTATCCCTTTTTTTTCAAAGGAAAGAGACGACGATCTTCCTCTTATTATTGCCGGTGGACCATGTACCGTTAACCCGGAGCCGGTCGCCCCTTTTTTTGACGCCATGGTCATAGGAGACGGTGAATCGGTAATAATTTCCATGGCAGAGGCTGCCATGGACTGGAAGAAGGAAGGGAGCAAGGGGAAGGAGCGGCTCTTGGCGAAGTGGGCCGGCATCGAGGGGGTTTATGTCCCGGCGATTCACGATGAGCAGGCTGGACATGGCAAGGGGTTTGCGGTTAAAAGAGCTGTTGTGCCGGATCTGAACAGCGCCCCTTTTCCCGAGACCCCTGTGGTGCCCTTTGGAAGGCCCGTGCATGATCGTCTCAGGCTTGAAATAGCCCGGGGTTGCAGCAGGGGGTGCAGGTTTTGCCAAGCTGGCATGATATACAGGCCTGTCAGGGAAAGGTCCATGGAAAAGATCTGCGATCTTGCCGAGAGAGCCATAAGATCCACAGGATACAGGGATATATCCCTCCTTTCACTCAGTTCGGGTGACTATTCGTGTATCTTTCCCCTGATATCCACCCTTGTGGAGAGATTCCAGAATAATATGACCTCGGTCTCCCTTCCTTCCTTCCGGGCCGGTACCCTTGATGCCGCCACCATGGAAAGGATACGCTCCATCAGGAAGACCGGATTCACCATAGCCCCGGAGGCAGGCAGCCAGAGGCTCAGGTCGGTCATCAACAAGAGGATTACCGAAGAAGAGATTGTACAGACTGTGTCAGATGCGTTTTCCCTGGGATGGCGCCTGGTGAAGCTATATTTCATGATAGGACTGCCCACAGAAACGGATGAGGATCTGGATGCAATCGCCTCCCTGGTAAGGACTCTTAACAGGCATGTAAAGAAGTCGAAAAAGCGTCCCGGCTTCAATGTCAGTGTAGCCACCTTCATACCAAAGTCACACACGCCATTCCAGTGGGCGGCCCAGATCGGTCCTGATGAGGCATGGCAAAAGATAGAAAGGTTGAAATCCCTGATTTCTCCCGGGATTGCATCTGTTAAATGGAACAGGCCTGAGGTCAGTCTCCTGGAAGGTCTTTTTGCCCGGGGGGACAGGCGGCTTTCGGATCTTCTTGTGGCGGCATACCGGCAGGGATGTATATTTGACGGATGGTCAGACAAGTTTGATCTTGCAGGATGGAACAGGGCCTTTGACAGGGCAGGTGTTGATCCTTGTAAGTATGTGGGGCGCAGATTGGAGTTTGATGAAAAACTCCCCTGGGATCACGTGGATGTCCGTATCAGCAAGGAATTCCTGCAAAAAGAGGCACGGCGGGCAGAAACCGGCACAGAGACCCCTGATTGCCGCTCGGGCGGATGCACAGGATGCGGGGCATGTGATTTTATCGAAACAAAACCCGTATATGCTTCAGGTGTTGATACTGATGCTTTGAACTCCATTGATGGAACGTCCGGGGATCGGATCCATAGGCAGGTTGAGATCCGGCAGGCCGAATTCGCCGAATCCGCCCTTCCGGCCTGGCAGGATTTCTTTCTTCTTTATTCGAAATCAGGAGAGGCAGCATACCTGGGCCAGCTCGAACTATCAGAAATACTGGTCAGGTCGCTTATGCGATGCAAAGCCAGGTTCAAGTTTTCATCCGGTTTTCACCCCAAGCCCAGGATATCGTTCTTTGATGCATTGCCCCTTGGGATTGAAAGCGAAGCCGAACAGTGTGTTATTACACTCGATTCCAAGACTGATACCAAAGAGCTTGTATCATGCATGAACCTCATACTTCCACCGGGGATACGGGTAATCTTATGTCACAGGTTGATTGGAAAAAAAGCTATTCGAAACACGAAAACAGAATTATACAGGATAATCAACAAGGCAAGGCCCTTTGACAAAAGTTGCTACGAAGAATTTTGCAAGGCAGAAGCCTTTCCGGTTGTAAGGCGAAGTTCCAAGGGCGTGGAGAAAAAGATCGATCTCAAGGATGTGATCGATCACATATCATTTATGACAGATCATGAGATTATTCTTTGTTTGAAAAGGGGACCCCAAGGAGAGGTTGTCAGGCCTTTAATAATATTGAGATCCCTTTTCGGTATTAAGGACAACGAGAGGCATTTACTCAGAATCATAAAATGCCGTGGCGATAATATAACTGATTCGGCGGCAGGTGGGGAGGAATGTACAAGGAGCTGATAATAAACGCCATAGGCCCCGAGATCAGGGTGGCCCTGTTGGAAAACGGTATTATAACGGAATTTTATATCGACAGGAATGACGAGTCCCGCCAGATTACGGGTAATATTTACAAGGGAAGGGTCCAGAGGGTTCTGCCGGGGATGCAGGCGGCCTTTGTGGATATTGGATTACCCCAGGCGGCCTTCATCTATGTTGACGATCTCATGAACCACAAAAACGGTTTTGGCAGTATCATTACAAACAACAATGGCGATGAGAATTGCGAAACCGGGTGCCTCATCGCAGATACAGCCGGGAAATTAGCTTCGGCCGCACCGGCCGGTATTGAAAAGCCTTCGATAGAAACCTTTATTTCAGAGGGTCAGGAGATACTTGTCCAGGTGGCAAGGTCGCCCATAGGGAGTAAGGGCGCTCGCTTGACAACAAACATTTCGATCCCGGGGCGTTTTCTGGTTCTGATGCCATCTGTGGACCACATAGGGATTTCCCGCAGGATAGAAGATGAACAGGAAAGAGCCCGTCTTAAATCTTCGGTGGAATCCCTTCGCACCGAACTTTACGGCTATATCGTCCGCACGGCTGCCGAAGGGGTTGAGGAGTTCCTGCTCGCCCAGGAAATGTATTTTCTGAATAACATGTGGAAGGATATTCAAAAAAGGTTTCACGAATCAGGAGCTCCAAAGGCGATCCACCAGGAGCTGTCCGTCACTCTCAGGTGTGTCCGGGATCTCCTCGCCCATGAAGCGGATCGTGTGGTTATAGATTCCGAGGATGTATACAGGTCTGTTCTGTCTTTTGTCGAAAAATTCATCCCGCATCTCAAGGAATCCGTACTCCTTTATTCCGGTAGTGATCCCATTTTTGACGCCTATAACCTCGAGGTCGATATTCAAAGGGCATTGAAAAAAAAGGTATGGCTCAAGTGCGGTGGATACATAGTTATTGAGATTACAGAGGCCCTGGTGGCGATAGATGTGAATACCGGCCGATACGTTGGTACCCATAATTTCGAGGAGACAATACTGAAAACCAACCTTGAGGCTGTAAAAGAGATTGCATACCAGATCCGTTTAAGAAATCTGGGTGGAATTATCATCATAGATTTTATTGACATGGCCGAGGAGGCGAACCGTGAAAAGGTCTACAATGCCCTTTGTGAGGCATTGAAAAAGGATAAAGCAAAGACCAATGTTTTGCCCATGTCCGATATGGGCCTGATCCAGATGACCAGAAAACGGGTCATACCTTCCCTTCCGCGTACTATATGTGAGCCTTGCTATTATTGCGAGGGAGAGGGGATGCTGCTATCCAAGAAGTCCATATGCTACAATATTTACCGGGATGTCATCCGTGCGACCGCTGATGGGCAGGGTGAAATACATATACATGTTCATCCCGATATAGCGAATATTTTATTGGGAGAGGAAAGAAACCTGATATGTGAACTGGAAAATCATGTAAAAAGAACCATCGGCATTTATCCCCAAAGGGATTATCATATAGAGCAATATGAAATTTTTGAAATCGATAGATCGGAAAAGAGACCTTGACTTTTTATGGATAGATCAGATATTTAAATCGATTTTTAACATAAGCAAGGCGGCTGACTGGTAAAGTTGATTGATTATGAGGGCTCCGTAAACTTTCATGATTGCAGCTAATCATGAAAATTTACAAGACGGGGGAGTGTTTAGCCTCCTCTGCTATTTGATATGAATTCAAATAATTGTACCTCAACCCCGGCCGGGGCTAAACCGCCCTCGGCCGGAAGATGGACTTTTTACGAGTCCATCATTATATATATTAAAATATATATTAAAGGTTATTTTTATAAGGGTATTTTATTTAGAAGCATAACTTTTATGACGGGAATGTGAAAAATGAAACGTACATATCAACCTAGCAAAATCAAACGAGCACGCAAACATGGTTTTCTGAATCGCATGTCCACAAGGGGCGGAAGGCTGGTCATCAAGCGGCGTAGGGCAAAGGGCAGAAAACGTCTTAGCGTTTAAGAAGAACAGGAAGGAGAAATTTTTTCACGGGCGTGAAGCACTATCGGCTTTTAGGTTTTGGCTGGCGTATGACATGTCTGAGCGATGATCAATACAGGTTCGCTGCATAATTGGGCAGGAACCTCATGTTTCCCCGGGAGCCGGGATCAAGGGGGGTCATGGACAAGGAGACGGACCTGCGGCCTGAAGAGTTAAAAATCAAGCCCAATACTTTTAAAAAAAAAGACCGGTTGTTGAAGAGGCGGCAGTTTCGTGAACTTTCAGCCCGCGGCAAGAGGGTGCAGGACAGATTTTTGATCATAGTTTATTCCCCCAATGAACTAGGATTTAGCCGTCTTGGAGTTACGGTGACAAAAAAGGTCGGAAATGCATGTGTTCGCAACAGGATCAAACGCATTATCCGCGAGTCTTTCAGGAAGAAAAGGGCATACCTCCCGAAGGGAACCGATTTGAACGTGATCGCAAAAAAAGCGGCCGCAAATGCTGATTCAAGGAGCATAGAGGAGTCGTTTGTTAATCTTTCAATACGGATGGCGAAAAAAAATTGAAAGTGCCTGGACCACGAGAAATATTTCTTATATCGATCAGGGCATACCAGATCTTGATATCTCCTCTATTAGGGCCGCGGTGCCGCTTTTATCCATCTTGCTCCCAGTATTCTTATGAAGCGGTGAAAAGATTCGGAGTAATCAAGGGCGGTCTGCTTTCGTTTAAAAGAATATTGAAATGCCATCCCTTCAATCCCGGCGGGGTTGATCCGGTGCCAGAAAGATTTCCAGAACATAACAACATGATAACAGGTTTTCCATTTACTCGGAGGGTATCAAAGGATTCCCTGTTAGGTGGGCATGGCCGAAATCTTTCAAAAGGAATCGGCAGGGAATTATAAGCGCTTTTTTTGAATTGTCACTTGTGATCAGTAAATTGATATATTATTTGGTTCTTCCGAGTCGAAACGTCCCCGGCATGATAGAAGCCCAGTGGGAATTGAATTCCGGCACTTTCAAGGTTTGGCTATATCTGTTTGGCAATAACCCCAAAAGGGCCGTCATGGAGTTTATATGAAAGGCCCGCCGGATATCTTTTCATACGTAATGCCTCCATATGTCTTCCAGCCTGCCATGCCGTTTTTATTTCACAGCGCCCCTGAATAACAAAATTTGGGATGAAATTCTTTTGTAAAGTTAAGCATAGTCAGGGAACCTGTGGTCAACCCTTTGCGCCATTGCATAAAACTGAAATTTTCAACAAATTACCATATTGCATCAGAGTTCTGGATCCGTGAGCGTTTTTCTGCATCCCGGATACGCAAAGGCGACCTGGCCGATAATAGCTGACTATACTGGCTGTTTGCCGGATCAATCCTTAATTGATAACTTGTTGTTTATAAAAATTATAATTTCCCGTCACAGACCCAGGGGTATGTTTTTTACATATTTCCGTGGATATGGAGGCGGGAATCAAAACTTTAAGGCAAAACCGGCTATTTCTACTGCAAAAATAAATGCGAATCTAAGGAGAAATTAATGGAACAGGCTCGATTGCTTCTTGCCATCGTCCTATCTTTTCTTGTTTTTCTGGTTTATGATTATTTTTTTATGCCCAAGCCCAAACCACCCGAGGGGGTAAAACAAGAGACTGCAAGACCTGCTGATTCTTCCGGAGCTTTGGAGCCAGCCGGCCAGCCGGATACTGAAAACCTGAGATACCCTGTTGTACCCAAAGAAGAATCTTTCTCTGAGCCCGAGAAATTGTATCACATAAAAACTAAGTTATTCAATGTCACACTTTCTTCGGCGGGAGGCAGGATACGTAAAATCGAGCTGAACAGGTACAAGGAGAGTGTAGATCCGGGCTCACCACCAAAAAGTCTGATTCCGGAAACCAACGAGATCGGAACAGCTCTCTTGAGCATGAGCCTTCCCGGGATACCGGAACTTTCCCTCGCGCCTTTTAATCTCGATAAGGAGCCCGATTACTTCGAGGCTTCCAGTAAACCGGTTGTGCTTACATTCAATTATACTGCTCCTAACGGTGTGGTTGTTAAGCGGAGATATACTTTCTTCCCTGAGTCATATACCGTTCGGATGGAGACCATTGTCGAAAACCTGTCGGACAAAAAGATACAGGTGCCGGTCCATTGTATTGTAAACCCTGTATCCTCGAAAATGTCATACATGTTTCATGGTCCTTTTGCATTCATAGACAAGAAACTTGAGGAGATCAGTGTCAAGTCGCTTAAAAAGAAAAATCAATT
>CAYVIE010000059.1:0-16170 GCA_964451355.1 uncultured Desulfobacteraceae bacterium | reverse complement strand
ACCACGTATAAAGCGGGTTTATCTGCCGTTTCCAACCCGCTCCCGGTTACAGGCATAGATATAACATCTATTTTGTATGAACCGGGTATATCCCATCCTCCCCGGTCTCATGCATGGACAACGTGTTTTTCGTAGGGGCGGGGTTTACCCCCGCCCGTTTGCAGAATGCAGGTTATACCGGTGCGATGGTGTAAACACACAGAGTGTGTCTGGCCATCCAGACAAGTCCAAGCATATGTGCTTAAATATTTATAACTAATTGTTACGGTACGAAATAACTTGCCTTCCCCGAAACAAGCTTTTCCAGTAATGAGATTTTTTATAAACTTTCATGATAAGCTGCAATCACCTCCGGGCATGAAAACAAGGCCATCTTTCTCCACGGCCTCGTAGGTGTTTTCACGCTAAAATTTATGATGTCCTGCTTAACGGTAAGGATCGATACATAAAATTATACTTTTAGCATACCTGCCCAAAAACGGTTAATTAAAAAATGAAGAGGACGGGGATAAACCCCGCCTTTTGTTCAGATCCGGACTTCTCTGGCCGGTATTACGAAGATATTGTCAGACTGTTTCAAGCTGCCTGCGGTCTGCCATATCCACTAGAATCCTTTCCCTTGCCTTGTCGATTCCAAGCGCCTTTCTCTTCTTGTCTATATGGTCTATCATCATTTTTGCCATTTCGTAAGGATCTACAGCAAAGCCCCACTTTCCCATTCCCATTTTTTCAAGACCGCCAAAAAGAAGTTTGTAGAATTTTGTCCCTTTGACTATGGGGAACGTGGCGCCGAATACCGTGTACACACCTGACGCTACAAAATACTGGCCTATGGCGACAGCTTTTTCACTCATCCATTCCGGAGCGGCGCCTGCTGCAGGAAGATCCGCTATTGAGTTGCCCAATCCTCCAACCTTTACCATTTCGGTTGCAGCGATAAGGATCCTGCTGTTGTCCACACAAGCGCCCAGCCCCAGGACAGGGGGCATCCCAACGGCCTCGCATACCTCCTGGAGGCCGGGGCCCGCGAGATATGCGGCCTCTGGTGTGGTCAGGCCTGCTTTTGCAAGGGCGATCTGGGAGCATCCGGTCTGAAGCACGAGCACGTCGTTTTTAATCAGCTCCTTTACGAGTTCGACGTGAACGTGATCCTGTTTCACCCTTGGATTTGTGCAGCCCACAACTCCTGCGACACCGCGTATCCGGCCGTTGATTATATTGTCGTTTAACGGGGTGTAGCTTGCCCTGAAGGTTCCTCCAAGCATGTAGTTTATGTATTCATATGAGAATCCATGAACACCCTGATTAACGGTTTTGGGTATTTCAACCGGGTGTTTTCGGTTTTTAAACCTTGTAATCGCACGGATGACTATTTCGTCTGTACATTCCTTGGGGTTGTGCTCCTCGAAATTGATATGTATGGCGCCTTCAATGTGGCAGCGGGGATTTGTAGTAAAAAGAGGGGTCCCATAACATTCAGCCACCTTTGCAAGCCCCTGCTTGATGCATTGTATGTCCACGCCCATAGCGTCCACAGCACCAGTGACAAGTACAGCTTCTGTCGACGAGAAGTTGCCCGCATGGGGTATGCCGTGGCGGGACATCATTTCAAGTCCGGAACAGCACATTCCCACAAGGTTTATTCCCTTTGCGCCGGCTTTTTTGGCCGCTTCGATGAGAACCGGCGACTGGACTGATTCCAGCATGGATTCAAACAGGTTCGGCTCGTGACCATGAATGATTATATTGACCTGGTCTTCCTTTAATACCCCCATGTTGACATCAACGACAATGGGAGAAGGGGTCCCGAACAATATATCCGATATTTCCGTGGAAATCATGGATCCGCCCCATCCGTCAGCAAGGGCGGTCCTGGAAATCTGCTTGGTCAGGTTTTCATAATGCTGGTCAACGCCTATGGTTGTCCTGTGCATCAATTCCATGATTTCCCTCATCGCCCCTCTCGGGACAATCCCGTACTTGCGCCAGGTTTCCAGGGTTTTTTCAGGAACTCTTTTGGCAAAGGGGATTTCCCCTTCAACCTGGGTATATGTTCTTTCGAGTTCTGCATAAAGATCCCTCGCAATCTCAGTCAGGTCACGGTCTTGCGTCTTTATGCCGATACTTGATGCTACTTCTGTCAATTTGTAGGGATCCTTTATTTCATAATCCAGAATGTTGCCGTTGATCACTTCACGAAACAGGTCGAGCATCGCCATGCCGTGATCTGTATGCGCCGCGGTTCCGGCCGCCACCATACGGCCGAAATTTCGCGCCTGGATGGTGTCGATCGTGGCGCCGCAGACTCCGACTTTCGCATATGGATCCCTGGCATTGAGGCGGCAAGGACCCATTACACAATGCTTGCAGCAGGCTGATTCCGCGCCAATGGGACATGGTTTCATGGAAGCCGCCCGGTCGAAGTCCAGCTCAACACCATCACGCCGCGCTTTTTCGAGCATCTGTGCTGTGGCTTCGCATGAGGTTAACTCTTTTACCGGCAGCCTTGAGTCTTTTTTTGATTTCTTATCCATAAAATATTCCTCCAGATTAGGGTCATTGGTTTGAAAATGTCTGCATGCAGTCTTTGAATTCCTGACCGCCGGATAACCAATAATCAAGATTTGTGCCACAATATAGCACTTCAGGTGTTTTTTTCAAGGCTTGCCGCCAATTGAATCCAAACCCGCTGTTGAATTGATATGACGCGCCCCCAGGTTTTTGGCATGAAAGCTGCAATAATATTAGCGATAGAATTGCCCGGGAAGAATATCACGATCGATTCTGATCCTGAAAGGAGTATCGCCATGGATGAAAAGAAAGATATAAACGGAAAAATAAGGTCATTGTCGCTGTTACGGAAAAATGACGACATCGTCTCCGAGATAGACTGGGACATGACGCCCGAGGAGGCTGTGAGGCTTTATCTCGAGTGGGGCAACAACTGGGCTGGTGGAAATTTTGTCATACGTTCAAGGGATGATGTGTCGTACTATTTTGTTGTTAATACCTGGAGCGGTTATCCTGTTCTGTTTCTTGTGAAGCGGAATTCCGAAGATGCGACCGAACTCGCCGAGATCAAACTGCCCGGGGATCTCGCGAAAAGGTTCATGGAGAGCGTAGGCGGCAACAAGGGGGTATATGCGGTCTCTCAGGAGATAAAAGAGTGGCTCTGGTCCAGCCTGCATGGAGGCTGTTGATGTGTCTGATTTAAGGGCTGGGTGATACATAAATGTATCATAGAGATGTGAGACATTATGAATAAAAACCGGCTGGCACATGAAAAAAGCCTGTACCTTCGCGAGCATTCCTCCCAGCCCATAGACTGGTATCCGTGGGGCAGGGAGGCGTTTGAACGCGCAAGGCTTAAGGACAAACCCGTACTGGTTTCAATCGGGTATTCAGCATGTCACTGGTGTCATGTCATGTCTGATGAAACCTTTTCTGATCCGGACGTGGCCGGATTTTTGAACCGGAATTTTGTCTGCATAAAGGTTGATCGCGAGGAACGCCCGGATGTGGACCAGGTTTTCATCGCCGCCCTTAGCGCCATGACCGGATCTGCTGGATGGCCCGCCAATCTTTTCACCACTCCGGACGGGGTTCCGTTTTTCGGCGGCACGTATTTCCCTCCGGAACCGGATGGCCGGAGGCCGTCGTTTCGCCAGGTTGCGGCCGCCATAGCAGAAGCGTGGAACGATAAGGAGAAGCGCAAGGAGATACTCACCGCGTCTGAGACAATGGCTTCCCACCTTTCATCATTTTTCAGGGCTGTGCCGGTATCGGATGCTGATTGTGGAAATGAAGCCGGAAAAGCGGTTGAAAACGCTTTAAATAGCCTCTGGGTTGCCTATGACAGGACATACGGAGGCTTTTGGGGACCTCCCAAGTTCCCCATGCCTGTATACATTGGTTTTTTGCTGGCCTGCCACAGGGCTTATTCCGGTGAAAAGGAGCATACAGCAGAAGCGGAGAAGGCGCTTTCAATGGCCTTGAACACCCTCGAGAAGATGGCCCTTGGAGGTATATACGATCATCTCGGCGGGGGGTTCCACAGGTATTCGACAGACGAGATGTGGCATCTGCCGCATTTTGAAAAAATGCTATATGACAACGCCTTGCTTGCGCCTGTTTATTTTGATGCGTTCGAACTTACAACAGATGGCTTTTATGCGGAGATCGGAGAAGAAATCCTCGATTTCATCGCCCGGGAGATGATGGGACCCGGGGGCGAAGTTTATTCCTCCCTGGATGCGGACAGCATACCGGACGGTGAAGATAATGCCGCCAGGGAGGAGGGAGCGTTCTATTTGTGGACATATAACGAGATAGAAGAGATCCTGGGACAGGAAGAAGCTCGAATTTTTTGTTCATATTACGGAATAACCAGGGAAGGGAACATTAATGACAGCCGCCACGCGTTTTTCCGGGGCAGGAATGTTCTTTCAAGGCTGGCCGCCAAATCCCCGGAGACCGGCGTCAAGGATGAGGATGTATACGAACCCCTGATTTCCCAGGGCGTCTATATCTTGAAAAGAATTCGCAACAAGCGGCCCCGGCCGGCATTGAACCGCGTGACAATAGCTTCAAACGCCGGCATGGCGATATCGGCGTTTGTAAAAGGATACAGGGTACTTGGAACATCGGCTTTCCTTGAAAAGGCATGGGCCGCCTATGAATTTGTCAAGTCGAACCTTGGTGATTTGCCAGACGGACTTTTATACCATGATTGTTTGAATGGCAGGGTGGGTGTGGATGGGTTTTGCGCAGATTATGCTTTAATGATCCATGCCTTGCTGGATTTATACGATGTGAAGCTGCTGCCCGGTCTTTTGTGCGAGGCATATGCACTTGCAGCAAGAATGATCCATGATTTTCATGATCCGATAAATGGTGGTTTCTATTCTGCAGGATGCGACGCCGGCAGCCTTGGCGGGATCAGGCCCCGGCAGGTATCAGACGGCGTGATCCCCATGGAGTCTTGCCTTGCTTATACTTCACTAAGAAGGCTCTACGGATTGACAGGATCCGGCATGATGGCTGAACCCATGGAGAAGACAAGATCATGGATCCTTTCCAGGGAATTGCTCCAGCCCGTGTCATCTTTGAGTTTTTTGACAGCGGTCCTGGACGAGCCGGAACATGAGATTCGTATCCTGCTGGCCGGGAAGAGGGAAAGCCCTGAAGCTGAAAAGATGATAGACACAGCCAGGAGTTTTTCGTCCGAAGGGGTTTTGCTTGTATCCGCGGCAACAGGCGAAGAGCTGAAACAACTCGCTCCTGTGGTGGAAGGGATGGATTTGATGGCTGTTGACGGGGAAAAGGTTCTTGCCCTTGTGTGTGCTGACCAGACCTGTTATCCACCGGTATGCAGCAGCACTGAACTGGCTTTGCTTCTCAAGGATATAATCGAATCTCCAAATAATTCCGGAAGCGGTTCAGCCCGGTATGTCAGGATAGAAACGGCATAGGATTTCAGGACTGATTCCGGCGTAATAACCCGAAGATATGATGATATTTCTTATGCTGGTATAGAAGATCCCCTCGGTTTCCCATCTTCGTGGCGATGTTGAAACCCTTTGCCCGAGAATCTTTATACGTGCGCCCGCCTTCTTGAGCCTTTGCATCAGTGCTATATCCTCCATGAGAGGTATTTCCGGGAATCCTCCTATCTTTTTGAAAAGGCTTGCCTTTACAAAGATGGCTTGATCCCCGTAAGGAATCCTGGTCAGGCGCGTGCGCAAAGCCACGGCTTTCTCTATGATCCTGTATGACGGGCGCGGGGAATCGATTCCAAGGGAAAATGCCCCGGCATCAGCACGGCCGGTTCTGAATGCTTCGATCACGGCGTCCATACATTCAGCGCAAAGGCGGGTGTCTGCGTGAAGAAATAAGAGTACGGCCCCGGAGGCCAGGGCGGCGCCCCTGTTCATCTGGGCGGCGCGTCCTTTGGGCGAGATCACGGTTATCACTTCTTTTTTCAATCCGGACGGGATCGCTTTCAAGGTGCCGCCTGCCAGGTCACCGTCGGATATTATGATTTCGGTGTTCTTTTTACAGGTGACCGAGAAAAGATGCTCGCACAGGCCGGCGATAGTTTTCTCTTCCCTGAAAACCGGAATGATTATTGAAACGAAAGGTCGGGTTTTGATGATCATTTGGGTCTGTTTCCTGGCTTACCGGGAGGACAGCGTGATGCCGCCGTAAAATGATACTCTTTCTTCCCCGGTATTATCCGCATCGGTCATTATGGCTATCCCCGATATCAGCGGGGGCTTCTCCCCGAATGCATTCTGGTAGTCTTGTACTATGTTTCTTTTCTCCTTGATCCATTTTCCTGACTCTCTGGTTCCGCTCCGGCAAATTATCATCCGGACCCGGCTGGTATATGGGTTGGGCAGTATCTTTTCATGAGTCGTACGGTTCGCCCATATATAATTGATCGCCGAGACCGGCGGGTACTTGCCGTAAACTAATGTACTCTCATTCATGATGCTGGAAGTATGCTTTTCAAAACTTCCCAGGTGTTTGGCGCACTATTGCTGTTATGTTCAAGGCGCCTTTTCAGTTCCACAAGGTCACCGGGGGTGTCGATATCATGGAGTACTGGAAGCAGGGCAGGGTTTATTTCCGCCTTTCTTAATCGGTGCAATGTCTGTTCCAGGACCTTGGGACCGCCCCAGTCAATCTTTTCAAAGACAAGGCGGGCAAGGGAATCCCTTGCAAAGCCTATAAGGTAGTAACCGCCGTCATGACTCGGCCCTATGGCGGCAGAAGCGTGGCAAAGGACCCTGGCTGCTGCTTTGAGTATTCCAGGTCTTATCTCTGGAAGATCTGACCCTATTATGCACGCCCTTTCATAGTTCATTTCAAAGACTGTCTCAAAGGCGTGCAGCATCCTCTGTCCCAGGTCATTTCCATTCTGGGCGAAAATCCGGTAATCCTTTCCCAGCCAGCCGGTTATCTTATTTTCCGCGCCTGGAGGATGGAAGAAGACAAAGAGGTCCAGTCCGGTTTTACCGGCAGTTGCAATGACATCATTCGCCAAGGCCTTGTATAAGGCCACACATCTGTCAGGTGTCAGAAAGGGCATGAGCCTTGTCTTCACTTTTCCCGGCACGGGCGCCTTTACAAATATGCATAGTGCGGTCTCTGTTTTCATACGGTTGTTATTACTTCTGGTCAGGAGAAAGGCGGCTCAGGGAAGATTGCCGCCAGCTTGTTCAAGTGGTGTCATCCGGAAAAAAAGCCCGCCTTTGCAGCCTGAAAAAGTGTTTAAGACACCAGAGCGCCCATTTCGGCGTATGGTTCCTTTTCCAGGCTCCGGCAGCGGCAGCCGCCGCCTCGGACCACGTGGGATAGGCATGTATAGATGAAAGAATCTTGCTCAATCCTATATTGTATTTCATGGCCAGAACAAATTCGGATATGATTTCACCGGCACGCGGGGCTACTATGGTCACACCCAGGATAGTAGAGCGCCTTTTTCTTGTTATTACTTCTATGAAGCCGTCTGTTTCGCTTTCACAAACAGCCCTGTCGATATCTGCAAGGTCGACCCGCACAGCCTCGTGTGGAATTCCTTTTGCTTCGGCTTCTGTGCGGTTCAGTCCCACCCGCGCGACTTCCGGGTCTGTATACGTGGTCCAGGGGATGATGCGGTAATCTATCCTGATCTTTTTGATACCCCCGAAAAGGGCGTTTATTGCCGCATATGTTCCCTGGTATGCGGCGGTATGGGTGAACTGGTATGGTCCTGCCACATCACCTGCCGCAAATATACCGGGAACGGTTGTAGCAAGGGTCGGATCCGTCTGTATGGTTCCGTTCCTTGAAAACCTTATACCTATCTCCTCGGCTGCTGTATCTTTCCTTCGAATCCTTGGGCCTTATCCTGTTTATAATCGAATCAACTCTTGCCATGATACGGCTGAATTCATATTCGAACCTTCCGGTTTCAAGCCCGAATTCTTTTGCCCTCCTGGCATACGATATGATCCTTGCCGTCTTGATGAGGGCCTTGCTCGGAACGCAGCCCGTGTTGAGGCAGTCACCGCCCATCTTGTCCTTTTCAACAAGGGCCGTCTTTGCCTTCAGCATCGAGGCAACGTAAGCAGCCACAAGGCCTGCTGCGCCTGCGCCTATAACAATTAAATTGTAATCGAATTTTTTTGCTCTAATCGGCCTGACCATAGTATCATCCTTTACTTTTACCGTTAAAACACCTCCAGGGTCGGGATGAGAAACAGCCTTGTTTTCATGCACGGTGGTGATTGCCGCCAATCATGAAAATTTTCTTTTTTTTACCATGTTTACCACTTGTTTCGCAGCAAGGGGGAATATGCCAATGGCGGCAAATGATAGTATGACCGGCAGGGAGAGGATCTGCCCGGGCGATGTTATGGATGCCAGTCTGGTTCCCGCGTTCACGTAGATGGCCGCCCCCGGGAGCATTCCAACCTGGCTTACGATATAAAAAGTCGAGGTCTTTATGGGGGTCAGGCCCATTACGATATTGATTATGAAAAACGGAAAGACCGGAACTAATCTCAGCGAAAAGAGGTAAAGCGCGCCGTCCTGCTCTATACCCTTGTTAATTATGGCCAGCTTTCCCGGAAAACGCCTTTGTATCTCATCTTTCAGCAGGAACCTTGCTATGAGAAACGCCAATGTGGCCCCTGTGCAGCTTGCCACCGAGGCTGCGAGCGTCCCTATCCAGAACCCGAATATTGCCCCGCCTGCAATTGTCATGACAGCTGCTCCAGGCAGCGAGAGCGCGGCCATAACTATGTATGTGATCATGTAAATGCAGATGGTTGTTATGGGATACTTTGAGTATATCCCCTGGATAACTCCGTATTTTTCCTTGAGAAACGCCAGGCTGAAATACCGCTGCAGATCGAAAATAAAAAACAGGGCGGCTGCCACTGCGATTCCTGCTGTAACCATGATTTTTGTCACCAGGGCCTTGCGGATTTTGAGCATTACTTTTTTATTGGTTTGTTTGATTTATGGCGTTTCAAATTGAAACAAAAAACGCCTGAATCAGGCTTTTTTTAACTGTACCGACGTCGGTACAGTTGAATTTGATGATCACCAGCAAGCACCCCCGGGCATGAAAAGAAGCCAGTCTTTCTCCCCGGCCTCGGGGGTGTTTTCACGGTAAAGCCCATCAAAAGTCATGCCGTAAAAATCGATTTAGCAGAGATTATCCTTTCAAAGGAGGCTGTTATACGGTCTGTCTTGTGCCCGGACAGCGCCTTTTCAGCCACGATGTCTATGAGATACGGTATTTCAGCAAACCTGTGGCAGACAAGGGCAATATCGATTCCTGACTCCAGGATTCGCCCGCCGATGGTTTTGGTGTCAAAGTGGTTTCTCACGGCCCCCATGTCGAGATCGTCGGTAATGACGATTCCTCTGAAGCCCAGCCTCTTTCTCAGGAAATGGACCGCCTTTTGGGAAAGGCTTGCGGGAAATTCAGGGTCTATGCTCTTGTATCTCACGTGGGAAAGCATAACGCCACACACACCTGATTCGATCGCCCTGGCAAATGGTTTGATCTCGAAACGTTCCAGATCGGCCACGGGCAGATCAAGGTCAGGCAGATCCTTGTGGGAATCGAGCGTAGTGCGCCCGATTCCGGGAAAATGCTTGGCCACTGCGGCTATCTTTGCTCCCTGGAGCGCCATGATCACTGCCGAGATTTTTCGGCCCACCTCCCGGGGATCGGTCCCGTAAGACCTGCCTCGCATAACGCTGTCAAATCCCTGTGGTGCGATATCACATACAGGCGCCATGTTCATGTTGAAGCCGATCTCCTTGAGCTCCCTTGCAGCCGTACAAAACAGTTCAAAAGCATGGTCCGGGGAATTTACCCTGTCTGCGGCCGGCAGGTGGAAAAATTCCGGGGGCTTGAGGCGGGCTACGCTCCCGCCTTCCTGGTCCACCGCGATCCACAGGGGAGGCAGGCCTGCCTCCCCGGCGGCTTTGGCAGCATCGGCGCATAGCTCTGACACCTGTTTTTTCGACTCTATGTTGCGGGAAAAAAGGATTATGCCGCCGATCTTTTCTTCTGTTATCAGCCTGTAGAGCTCCCGGGTCATGCGCGTGCCGTGGAAACCGGCCATGAACATCTGTGCTGCAGCGTCCCTTAAATCAGAAATTTTTGTGCTGGAAAATGGATTGTTCATTGTGATTCGTACATGTCAGGAAACTTCGGGCAGATCGTTCCACCTGGTCGTATATGCCGGCGAGCGTTTAAGAAACTTGGGTTCCCAGTCAGGATCCGGCAAAAGACCACAGGCTGCGAACCTGAGGACATCTCTTCCCATACGTTCGTTCACCCTGTCCACAACTGCCATGAGCCTGCGCATCCTGACGGGGTCACGGCTGCTGAAAACGCCGGCCTGCACCGGGGTCTCGGGCAGGAGGCCGGAAAGAAGCACTCCGGCCTTTTTGTATTGCTTTCCAGGAGTGAAGATCTCTTTTACAGCCATATGCGCGTGCCGGATTATCTCAGTAGTGTCACAGGATGGTACGGGCAGCGCTATGGCCTTTGTGCCCACGTAAGGATTGGGTATGAAGCGGCTGGTTGAGATTACGGTGGTTACGACCTGAGCGCATGCCTCCCGCTGCCTGAGCCTGGAGGCGGCCCGGGAGGCAAAAGAGGCCACTGCCGCCTTTATTTCCGCCAGACCGCTGATGGGGTGTTTGAAAGTCCGAAATGATGCAATGCTTTTAGGCAGAAGGGGAGGGTCCTCGATCTTGTAGCAGGGAAAGCCGTTTAGCTCCATGATGATGCGCTTTGCCCATATTCCCATCTTTTTCTTCAGGGTATCCACCGGGGCCTGCGCGAGCTGGAGTGCTGTCATTATACCACGGCAGCGCAGAAACGCGGCAAATGCCCTGCCTACTCCCCACACTTCCCCTGCCGGTGTAAGGGAAAGAACCTGCAACCTTTTTTCCGGCGAACCGGTTATGTCCAGGCAGCCGCCGAACCGCTTGTCCTTTTTGGCCATCCGGTTGGCAGCCTTTGCCAGGGTCTTGGTTTCAGCGATACCAATGGAGACGGGAATGCCGGTCCACCGCAAGACTGTTTCCTGGATCTCACGGGCAAACTCCAGCCGGGACCTGCACGGGATTTTCGATATCTCGAGGAAGGCCTCGTCTATGGAGTAAACCTCCATGTCCGGGGAGAAGGAGGAAAGCACGGACATGACGCGGTCTGACATGTCTGCGTAAAGCGGATAGTTCGAGGATAGTGTCACCACGTTGCGGGCCGTGAGCAGTCCCTGGATTTCGAATACAGCAGCACCCATGCGGATGCCGAGAGCCTTGGCTTCGGGCGAGCGTGACACAACGCAGCCGTCGTTATTGGAAAGGACCACCACGGGTCTTCCCTTGAGGGATGGATCAAAGACCCTTTCGCACGCTACATAGAAATTGTTGCAGTCGACCAGCGCAAATACCGCTTTCGGCATGGAAGCCCTCCGTTCATAGCTGGTGCACCACTGCGGTGACCACCCCCCATATTTCGAAATCAATACCTTCTTTTACCTCTATGACCGGGTAGTCCTCGTTTTCAGGTACTAGTAAGATCCTTTTCCCTTTCAGTCTCAGCCGCTTCACGGTCAGTTCCCCGTCGATCACCGCTATAACGACTTTCTTGTCTGCAGGTTCGATGGAGCGATCCACCACAAGGATATCGCCCGGGAAAATGCCGGCGCCTGTCATGGACTCACCTGTGGCCCTTACGAAAAAAGTGGCGGCTGGATGCCTGATGAGATGCTTGTTCAGGTCGAGCTTCCCTTCAACGTAATCCTCTGCCGGCGATGGAAAGCCGGCTTCAACCGGTATTGAAAATAGTGGCCGCCTGATGGACGTGGAAAGGTCGGGCAAAAGGATGCCCGGCCGGGTATTGCCTGGTTTCATGGCGCTTATCCTGCAAGGGGGTTTGTCTTTATCTCCCTTTCTATGGTTGAGTTCGGCGTCTCCCCGTAGTCGTGGCCCGGCCATACAACGGTATCACCGGGCAGGGTAAAGAGCTTTTCCCTTATGGATGCAAGGATCTGGGCGGTCGATCCGCCCGGAAGATCCGTCCGTCCCCTGGAGCCTACAAAGAGCGTGTCGCCTGTAAAAAGGTTCCCGTCCGCAAGAAGGCATATGCAGCCGGGCGTATGCCCGGGCGTATGGATTACTTTTACCGGTATCTTCCCTACCATGATGGTGCCTCCATCCTCCAGAAGGCGGTCCGGGCCAGGTGAACCCTTGCCCCCCTGGATGCGGGCAAAGGCCCGGTTCAAAAGCGCGCAGATCCCCTTGGCCTCCCTGGCATGCACGCACAGGGTCGCGCCTGTCGCGGCAATGATTTCAGCGTTTGCATTGGTATGATCCGCATGCCCGTGGGTGTTTATTACCCAGGCGATCCTATAGCCTGCGTTTTCGGCCTCTTTGAGTATTCTTTCAGGTTCGAAAGCGGGATCTATGACAGCCGCTTCGCCCGTTTCCGGATCACCGATGATATAACAAAAATTGGCCATCTGTGGCAGGAGTATCTGTATTATATCCATCTTTTCTCCGGGTGCTTGGGGTCTGTTTCATCCATTAACTTGCATGCCCTTGGGCACATAGCTGCAAAGCGGTTCTTCAGCCATGTAGTCACCGCAGTACTCGTATGCCCTGGCCCTGCATCCGCCGCATACGCGTTTGTATTCGCATGCGCCGCACTTGCCGGTCAGTTTGCCGTAATCGCGCAGATTTTTGAAGACCTGTGACTCTTTCCATATATCGGCAAACGAGTCTTTTTTCACATCACCACATGGGATGTCCAGAAAACCGCAGGGCTGCACGATACCCACCGAGGAAACAAAACAGAAACCGATTCCGCCCAGGCATCCCCTTGTCACGGCGTCGAGGCCGTGGGTGGCAAACGTAACTGTCTTTCCTTCCTGTCTGGCCCTTTGCCTCAATATCCTGTAGTAATGGGGCGCACACGTGGCCTTGAGCTGCAGGGATGTCTTTTCCCGTTGTTCATAGAACCAGTTCAGGGCGGCCTCGTATTCATCTGCCGATATGGCGTCTTTTGCAATATACTTGCCACGGCCCGTGGGAACCAGCAGGAAGATGTGATGCGCCACTGCTCCAAGTTCCTCGGCCAGCGCCAGGATCGCCGGGATTTGATCGAGATTCTTCCTGGTAATGGTCGTATTCACCTGGAACTCGATCCCTGCCGCCTTTGCTTTGTGTATGCCTGATACGGCTCCTTCAAAAGCTCCCGGCACCCCTCTGAACCGGTCGTGGGATTCAGCCGTGGCACCATCGATACTGATGCTTATCCTCATTATACCTGCATCCTTCATGCGGGCGGCTGATTCGTCTGTTACCAGGGTTCCATTGGGGGCCATTACCATGCGAAGCCCTTTTTCTGTTCCATAGGCTGCAATTTCGAAGATATCAGGCCTCAACAGGGGTTCGCCGCCGGTAAGGATGACAATCGGCTTTCCTGTCGAGGCTATCTGGTCGATCAGGCGCATTGCCCGGGCCGTGTCCAGTTCGTCCGGCAGTGGCTCCTTTATGGCCGAGGCCCTGCAATGGACGCATGCCAGGTTGCATGCTCTTGTGGTCTCCCATGCCACCAGCCGCAGGCTGGCCCGGTCTTCATGACTCTGATTTGCGTGAATCTCGTTTGTGTCGGTCTTGCCGCCGGGGTTATTCATAAAAGCTCCTTGAAAAGCACCTTAACGATTTTTCAAAAGACGCGCCGCATCCATGGCAAAGTAGGTCAGGATCATGTCAGCCCCGGCCCTTTTAATGGCTGTGAGGGTCTCCATCATAACCCCTTTTTCGTCGAGCCATCCCATCTCTGCAGCGGCCTTTATCATGGCATACTCTCCACTGACATTGTAAGCAGCGACCGGGAGATCCGTCTCTTCCCTGATACGGTAGATGATGTCTAAGTATGCAAGAGCCGGTTTTACCATGACAATATCAGCGCCTTCGGCGATATCGAGGGTGGCTTCGCGGATAGCCTCGAGCGCGTTTGAAGGATCCATCTGGTAGGTGCGCCTGTCTCCGAACTGCGGGGCCGAATGGGCAGCCTCCCTGAACGGTCCGTAGTAGGCGGACGCATACTTTGCAGAGTAGGCCATTATTGGAATATGAGTAAAGCCGTTTTCATCGAGGGTCTCCCTGATGAACCCGATCCTGCCGTCCATCATGTCGGATGGAGCCACCATGTCGGCCCCGGCCTCTGCATGGGACAAGGCGCAGCGCGCAAGCAGGTCGAGCGACTGGTCGTTCTCTATGATCCCCTTGTCGCCTACTATTCCGCAGTGACCGTGATCAGTGTACTGGCAGAGACAGACATCGGTAATGACGCACAGCTCGGGCACGGCATCCTTGACCGCGCGCACGGCCCGTTGCACGATACCGTCTTTGGCGTATGCACGTGTTGCCAGGGGATCCTTTTTTTCGGGGATCCCAAAGAGGATCACCGCGGGAATCCCCAGCATAAAGGCTTGTTTGGCCGTTTCTGCAAGCAGATCACAGGAAAGCTGGTAATGGCCCAGCATGGAAGGTATGGGGTTTCTTACTCCCTTGCCCGGAACCGCAAAAAGCGGGAGTATGAGATC
Source organism: uncultured Desulfobacteraceae bacterium (assembly GCA_964451355.1). Lineage (GTDB taxonomy): Bacteria > Desulfobacterota > Desulfobacteria > Desulfobacterales > Desulfosalsimonadaceae > CAYVIE01. The sequence goes on along the minus strand of CAYVIE010000059.1, from coordinate 1,537 downwards.
GTCAGTCGTAAGGATCGTCTCGCGTATCATCCTGCGCAGGGTTTCGCTAGCTCGCATCCGCCTTGGCCTGTAATCTGGAAACTGCATGATGTCTGGTCCTTGTTGAATGATTTCCGGAAAAGTTCTCTCTGCCTGGAAAATTTTTTGCCCGGATCCATGACGGGAAATGGCCGATTTCGTGAAATGCACGGATCCAAGGTCATGAAAATTTATGCGATTTCATCATCCGTAAGGTAACAAGCGGGATCAGGCGCCCAGACGTCTCCGAATACTGCTTCAGCCCTGACCCTGAAGTTGCCCCCACAAATATCCAGCCAACGGCATGTCGCACATCTCCCTTTAACATACTTTTTTTTCTCTTTTAGCCTTTTCATCAGCGGGTCTGAAGTGTCATACCAGATTTCGGAAAAAGGCCGGTTGCGGACGTTGCCGAAGGTGTAATGCCTCCAGAACTGGTCGGCATGAACAGAACCATCCCAGCTTATGCAGCCGATACCGCGGCCGGAGTTGTTCCCTTCATTCATGGAAAGAAGCTCCAGGACCTCTTTTGCTCTTTTGGGATCCTCTTTTTTCAGCCGCAGGTATACGTACGGCCCGTCTGCATGGTTGTCAACGGTCAGGACCTCGGCGGGTTTGCCGGCATCATGCAGCGCCCTTGTCCTGTCCATGATGAGATCGACAACCTTTCGTGTCTCCTCGTGTGAGAGATCCTGTTTCACAAGCTCGGAACCGCGGCCTGCATATACCAGGTGGTAGAAGCATATCCTCGGTATGCCGCGCTCCTCGACAAGGTCAAAGAGCCGCGGAACCTCGCCTGCATTCATTTTGTTGATGGTGAACCTCAACCCGACCTTGATACCGGCTTCCTGGCAGTTTTCTATGCCCCGCATGGCAGCGTCGAAGGCTCCGTCAAGGCCCCTGAACCTGTCGTTTATATCACGGGTACCGTCGAGGCTTATCCCCACATAGGAAAGACCTATGCTTTTCAATTCCTCGGCCTTCTTTTTGGTAATCAATGTCCCATTGGTTGAAATCACTGCCCTGATACCCTTGGAGACTGCATATGCAGCGAGCTCCACAAGATCGGGACGCATGAGGGGCTCTCCGCCTGAGAAAAGGATTACAGGGGTTCCCAGCTGTGCCAGATCGTCTATGAGGGCCTTTCCCTGTTTTGTTGTCAGTTCGTCTTCGGTCTTCTCCGGTGTGGCATGGGCATAACAGTGCACACAACGCAGATTACAGCGTTTCGTAATGTTCCATACCACCACCGGCCTTTTATCTGCTGAAAACTGGAGAAGATGGGACGGGAGTTTCGAAGACTCCCGGCCATACCGGAGAGCATCAGATGGCTCGACAGTGTTGCAATACAGCTTGGATATTCCTATCATTGGGTTTCCTTACATGTTTTACATGGAATTTTTAAAAAATTGTAACCAGTTGTTTTACGGCAAAAAAACGCCGGAATAATCTGACCGGCGTTTTTTATGCACGAATCATGCCTTATCCAGGACAGATTGTCAATCAGGATCAGGCTCCT
>CAYVIE010000058.1:0-16363 GCA_964451355.1 uncultured Desulfobacteraceae bacterium | reverse complement strand
CTCATTATTCTATAGCTCTTCTCAACTGATTCTTTGAATGACTCTGTTTTAAAAATACTTACTTGCCCTGAATTATACCATACAAACAAATCATCCCTGGAATCTCCGTTGTAATCAAATGGGATAACATTATTTTTATGTTCCTTAAAAGAATATCCCGGCAAACCAGTCTCAGATACAAAAGATTCAGTAAAAACACCTGATCCATCTGATTCAGCGACAATAATCCTATTTCCGTAATCTCTATAAATAAAAAGATCATCCTTGCCATTACCGTTGCGATCAAATGGTATTATCCAATTAGTCAGTGTAAAATTTCCTGATGTATCTATTATGGAATCTGCTTCTGTTTTTTGATGAAAGACTTCTGAATATTCTGTCTCATCTTCATACCAGTCAATTTTTATTTCCGGGAGTTGAGTAGTACCATCAGCCCCAATTCTTTTAACAGATGTTAACAATAATCTATTAGAGGACCTGCTATGGCTGTAATTGAACAGGTAGCGTATAACCAGCTCACCAGAAGCGGTTACTTCTATATTATCCAGAATTTTGGCAGTACGTACTGGAATAGAGGTTGACCAGTCGGTAAGTATATAAGAATCTGAATCCTTGGGAGAATAATTGAAATTTATGGAATTAAGAGGCGATCTCGATATATTATCATTTCCGGAATATCTTATCACCGAAGGATAAATTTGATTCTGATCCTTTTCATATTCTATTTGATAATAATTTCCGTTTGCATCCTCAACCCTGGTCAACATCCATCTAAATACTCCCAATGCCGGGGCACCGAGGCGGGACGAATCTGTTTCACCATAATAAAGCGTTGTTCCATTGACTGTTACTACCTTCCAGCCATATTCATCACCTAAAAAGTAGTATCTTTCAAAGCCTGATTCTATTTCATTTTTATAATATCCCTCCCCCCATGGACTATCACTTACTATATATTTTGTGTTGCCAGCCCCATCCGATATCATAAATCGACTATTGTCATTATAATCTAATCCGAACGTTACCGGCCTTTGAATAAACCCAATATTGAAACGCCATCCAACCCCGCATTCACCTTGCATTCTATTCAAAGGACGATAGATCAACTGCAGATCTGGTGCAATTCCTCTTGGGACAGGCGGACATTTGATACGGATCTTATATGAAAAATTGCCTTTAGCCGTTATCTTCCCTGAAGAGGACAACCGCGATGGTAGGAGTTGTTCAGTAGAATAAGACTCTTCATCATTAGACTCTGCATCATTTTCCACTGCATTTGTAACTGTATTGCAAACAAGGAGAAGTAAACTAACAAAAAATACAGTAATCAGTCGAATCCATCTCTTTTGAAACCAATTCATCTTCTACTTTTATATCCTTTCATTATGGTAATATTATAGAGTGATCTGCTTTTTTCTAGAAAAAAATCTAATATAGAAACAGGCCTTTATGCCAATTTTTTATCTATTTCATAGCATGATAAAAAATGAATCAAGGAATGCTGATGATGTTTATTATTCTGCCGATTGCGTCATATTCATAATAAGTGCCAGGCGCAGGAATATCATTATTATCGCAAGGATCAGATCCGATCACATATTCAATGTAATTAATAAAGCCATCATTATCAGTATCATCCTTATAGCCGTACACCAGGCCACCGAATAATTGATTCTCCCTCTTATCGTCCATCCCATCATCGTCCCAATCGATATCCGTTTCACTGTCAGGTGAAAGACCACAAGCACGGTAAAAATAAACTGCTCCTTGCCTGTTATTTTTAGTCGCTCCAATTATAATGGACTTCATGCTTATTGCGGCATTCACGCCAAATACTTCAGAATTGGTGGTATCGGAATCAAGAATATGTATCAGCATCCATGTTCCATCGATCAACTGATATATATATGCCTGACCTGATTGCCCCGCTCCGGGCGCGCTTATAATTGCAAAGTCTCCATCAACAGATACGGATGAGCCGAAAGCAGCTCCCATACCAGCATCGATTGCCGTGAGTTTTTCAATTTGTATCCAAGTTTCCGCGATTTGCTTATATATGTATACGGAACCGGAAGACTCGCCTTTATCATCATCTCCATCCGCGCCTATGAAGATATAATCTCCGTATAATGATACAGACTGCCCGAAATTATCATGGGCAGCGCCATCATTAGGGGTCAATTTTGCTGTACAGACCCAGTCTCCATGGTCCCGCTCATATATATAGGCAGAGCCGGAGTCCACTCCCATGGCGTCGCTTGCAAAAGCCCCGATTATTACACGATTTTCATTGCAACTAACGGCGCTGCCGAACAAATCGCCTGCTGATCCATCTGTTGCAGTAAATTTAGCGATACGGGACCACCGGCCTTTGGTTTCTTCATATAGATATGCTGAACCCGAGGATTCACCATTATCATCATCTGCGGGCGCACCGATTATTAAAACTTTGCCGTAAATAAAAACATTTTTCCCAAATAAATCGCCAGGTGAACCATCCTCAGCGGATAATTCGGCTAGCAGTGACCATGTGTCTCCGTTACGGCGGTACACACATGCAGAACCTGAATCTATTCCGTTATTATCATCATAAGGAATACCGATTACCGAATAATCTCCATGTATTGAAACTGATTCTCCGAAGTGATCTTCCGGTGCCCCACTTTCAGCCATAAATTCAGCGACCTGACTCCATGTCTCACTCTCTCGTTCATACAGATAGGCCGCGCCGGATCCGGAGCCATTACTGCTATCATAAGGAGCGCCGATTATTGCGAAATCTTTATATATGGATGCGCTTGTCCCGAAGCCATCATTGACGTTACCGGCTGTTGCCCTTTGCTCGGTTTCAAAAATCTGGCAAGGAGAATCATAACCATCACAGTCCTGATCTATACCATCATAAAAGATTTCCAATGCATGCGGATGGATCGCTGCATCAAAATCATTACAATCTCCTTCATGCTCCGTATACCCATCTGTATCATCATCAATTTCATCAGGATCGAATTTGAAAAAATACGTAAAGCCATTCTTGGCATGATGAGGCGCACCAATTAACACGAGGTCATTGTTCAGGGATACACTTCGCCCGAAACGATCATTTGTTTCGCCATCGCTTGCGGCAAACTTTTCCAGCTGTTGCCATTCACCTCCGAGCTTTGCAAATAAGTAGGCAGAACCAGAATCATAACCAAAATAATCGTCCCCAAAAGCACCGATCAAAGCATAATTACCTGTTATAGAAACACTATAACCGAAATTGTGATTTGCTGTCTCATCACTTGCGGTCAGTTTAGCCTTCTGAATCCAGCCATCTCCGGATCGCTCAAAAATATAAGCTGAGCCGGAAGCAGAGCCCATATCATCGTCTCCGCAGGCGCCTATGACAGCATAATCCCCTTGAATGGCGACGGCACAACCGAAATAATCAAATTTCTCCCCATCATTTGGGGTCAGCTTGGCCACCCGCACCCATTCTTCACCGGTTCGCTCAAAAATATAGGCTGAGCCAGAATAAATACCCTTTTCATCATCTGCGCTGGTGCCTATTATCATATGGTTTCCATTGATAGATACGGCATTGCCGAATTTATTGTTTTCACTGCCATCGTCCGGCGTTAGTTTTGTTAGAAAAGTCCATGCACCACCCGTTTGTTTGTAAAGATAAATTGCACCTGACAACGTTTCGTTATTCTTATCATACGGCGCTCCGACCGCCATATAATCACCAAAAATAGATACAGCCTCCCCGAAATGATCAGGCTGGTCATCAGTATGAGCTTCTAATTTGCATTGCTGAATCCATCCCTCCACGGTTCGTCTGAAAACATATACAGAGCCAGGTGATGATTCGGCATAATCATGCGGCGCGCCAACAGCCGCATAATCTCCATAAATTGATACCGCTGCTCCGAAACAATCAAGAGATGCAATATCGTTTGGCTGGAGCATGGCAACCTGTATCCAATGATTATTGGAGGCAGACCTTTTATACAAATACGCAGCACCTGATTTGTATCCATTTCCTCCATCATGAGGAGCACCGATAATTGCATAATCGCCATATATCGATACCGCATCTCCAAAGTTACTGTTTTCTACGCCCGAATTTTCTTCTTCCACATTCAACGATTCGATTTCATAAACAGGAAAAGGCCGGTCTCGTCCATCACAATCCTGGTCGATACCATCTTCACAGATTTCAGTTGCCTTGGGATGAATCGTAGGGTCTACATCATTGCAATCGCCCTCATTCTCTGTATAGCCATCTCCATCATCATCAATTGCACTTGGATCGAAATTAAAAACATATGCAGCACCGGACGAAGGCCCAAAGTCGTCTTTGCCGTATGCACCTACCAGGACATGATTGTCCTGCATGGCTACAGATATGCCAAACCTGTCGTCTTTAGCGCCATCATTTGCAACAAGCTTTGCAACCTGTTTCCATACCCCCCCACTTTGTTCAAAGAGATAAGCCGATCCGGAGTTTTTGCCATTATCATTGTCGCAATAAGCACCGATCAAAGCATAATTACTGTAAAGAGAAACAGATATGCCAAAATTGTCATACTTGGCGGCATCATTTGCAGTAAGCTTTGCAACCTGCTCCCAGGCCCCTCCGTTACGATGGTAAACATATGCAGCACCAGAGGATGACCCGTTATCGGCATCATCATGTGCACCCACAAGAGCGTAATCACCAAAAACAGATACGGCGTAACCGAAATGATCATATTTACTACCGTCACGTGCTATAAGCTTGGCTGCCTGTTGCCATGCCCCATCATCATTTTGTTCAAAAATATAGGCAGAACCAGAAGATGGACCTTTATCATCATCACCATAAGCGCCTATCAGTGCATACCTTCCATGAATAGCCACAGAATACCCAAAACGGTCAGAAGAGGCGGGGTCATCTGGCAGCAGCTTTGCGACCTGATTCCATTGTGTGCCGGAGCGTTTAAAAATATAGGCAGATCCTGATTTGTCACCGTTCTCATCATCACCATAAGCGCCTATCAAGGCATAGTCTCCGCTCAGGGAAACAGACATTCCAAAGCAATCATACTTGGCGCCGTCATCCGCCACCAGTTTAGCAACCTGTCGCCATTTATCCCCGGTTCGCTTGAAAACATAAGCAGAACCTGATTTATCACCCTTGTCATCGTCACCATAGGCGCCTATTAAGGCATAGTCTCCGCTCAGGGAAACAGATATTCCGAAATTATCATACTTGGCGCCGTCACTTGCTCTGAGCTTCGCAACCTGAACCCATATATCTCCGAATCGCTGGTAAACATATGCTGAGCCAGAGGAACTCCCATCATCGTCATTATCATGTGCTCCTATCAATGCGTAATCTCTATCGATGGACACTGCACTACCAAAACGATCACGATAGGTGCCATCATTTGCTGTTATCTTGGAGAATGTCTCATATTCCAGTACCGCACAAACGTCGTTCGTAATTAAAACGGCCATGAAAAGACACAAAATAAGATAAAAATTCAAATAGTTCCTCATGCTAATACTTCCATCCTGTCAGTGACATGAAATTTCGTTTTTTTATACAAACCGGCCAAATACAGCAGCGGTACACCATACTCTCACGCCCGCCATCTGTGCATCCAGCAAGCAAAGATTTTCTTTGTTGAACAAATTAAAAAAAAAAAATTTCTCATACAGTTTCTTTGCTCGATTGTCCATAGGGCTTTCTCCTTGTTTATAGGCATATTTTCCCGATCTTATACGTATATAAGAGTATTAAAATAAATCAGCCACCAAGATTAAATAGTAATTTAATCCGATTAAATGATATCATCCCAATCTGATTTATCTTCGATTTCCAGATAGTTATGGATATCAACCACAAAATTAATCTTTCAGAGCCTGAAATTGCGATAAATTACAAAAAATGCTGAATGGATTTATCGCAGGAGAAATTTTTGAAGGGAAGCGATGACGGCTCCGCAAAAAGTCAGTCTGCTGCGTTGCGCTTCGCCGGAAAGCGGCTTGCCGTACTTTCAGTACGCCTCGCCCCTTCCCGCTTCGCGACGCCTTGCATACAAAGCTTTTACTGTGAAAACATCTCCGAGGCCGGGGAGAAAGACAGACATCTTTTCATACCCGGGGGTGATTGCTGCTAATCATGAAAATTTACGAAGCCGGCGCATGTATTTTCAATAGGGTTGAATCATTTTTTCAGTATTAAATTTTTGATTTTTTACGATTGCATCAGGTATGGCCGGTATCAAATTCCCGGCACGGGAATATTGCGCTGGAGCGCACGATCCATGCGGAGTGCTATTTTCCCGGCTGCAGGATCGAGCCGGTGGCGTGGGCGAGGACCGCGTTTGCCACGCGATACCGCCAGCGGTAGTCAGCGGCGATGAGCTCGGCGCGTGCAAGCGCCGTCTGGGCGGAAAGAAGGTCGTTCATGGTGGCGGCGCCTGCCTCATACTGTTGCCGGGAGATCTGCAGGCTTTCTTTTGCATCCTTGACAAGGATTTCGGCTGCCTTGACGGCCTCCCGGGCTTCGCCGGCCTTCTGGTAGGCCACCCAGACCTCCTGTCTGACCTGCAGGATCAGTTGCCGGATCCCGGCTTCCTCCTTGGCATGGGCGTGCCTGGCCCTGGCCAGGGCGTGTGTCCGGGAAAAGCCCTGGAAGATCGGCAGCTCAACCGTGATTCCAACAGACCAGTCCTTGTCTTCGGGGAAAAAGTCCGTATCCCTGTATCCGTAGCCGCCGTTTAGCATCACACGGGGACCGAAGGCGCTCTTGGCTTCGCGGATCGCACTTTGGGCTGCGCCGATCCGGTTCAGGGCTGCAGCGAGTTCCGGCCTGGCATGGAGTGCCTGATTCAAGGCGTCTGGAAGGCTGGTCATTGCAGAGAAAATGGTTTCCTCTGGATCCATACATAAAGATAGTTCCTGATCCACAGGCAGTCCCAGCGCGGTATTCAGGCCGCCCCGGGCGATCAGGATACCGCTATCAGCCTTGACCAGCTCCAGCCGGGCGTTTGCCACCTCCACCTGCGCGCGGGCCACATCGGCATGGGTGGCGGTTCCGGCAGACTCCTTCAATCGCGCGATGCGCAAAAGCTCTTCTGCCCTCTGGAGGTTCTTTTCGGCCACGTCCCTGGCTTCCAGTGCATAGAGGAGGCCGTAAAACGTGCGATGCACCTCCAGGGCAACAGATTGCCGCACCCGGTTTGCATCTGCTTCGGCCATACTCTGTTGCGCCAAGGCACTCCGGAGCCTGGCGGCACGCGCGCCGCTGTCAAAAAGAATGTAGCCGACATTTACTCTGAATGACCAGTCATGGGTGGGACCGATTGTTGATGGCTGGATAGTTCCTGCCAGCCCTTGGGGCAGGAATGCGTGGGTTTCCCGGTAACGATAGGCAGTGCTTGCGCTCACTTCCGGGTAGTAGGGTGCCCGCGCCATGCCAGCCCCGGCTTGCGCCATGCCAACCCCTTCCCGGACGGCCTGCACCAGGGGGTTCTTTGCCAGGGCGATCCTGATGCACGCAGACAGCGTCAAGGGGCCCTTGGGTGTATTTTCGTCCGTGGCAGCCGGTGCGCGTTCCATGCCGGGCACCGGGGATGGGGGTGTCACGTATTGCTCGATTCCAGGCGCCTTATAGCCGGGGAAAGCCCCACACACGGATTGCAGGAGTAAAAAGACGAGGGCAACGAGGCCGGGGCGGAAACGAGCCGCCGTCTGTCTCCCCCGCTTGCTCTGATTTATTTCGGATTGGGGACGCATGATGCCAAAGCCTTTCTTTCAAGAAGCATGAAGATCACCGGGATCACCACCAGGGTTAGCAGGGTGGCTGCCAGCACGCCGCCGATGACCGCCGTGGCCAGGGGCGAGAATCGCTCGGATCCCACCGCCATTTCCAGGGCGAGCGGCATCATGCCGGCCACGTCGGACAACGCGGTCATCATGATCGGCCGGTACCGGACCGAGACAGATTCGATGATTGCAGTGGCAAGGTCGGCACCGCTTTCCCGGCGCCGCAATATGTAGTCGATCAGCACGATACTGTTGTTCACCACAGTACCGGTGAGCAGGATGATGCCCAGCATCGCCGGCATGGAAAGATACTTGCCGGCCACCAGCAACCCGGCTGCCACCCCAATGAACTGCAACGGCACGGCCGCCATGATGGTGAACGGATGCTTGAAGGAACGAAACTGCGCCACCAGCACCAGGTAGACGGCCAGGATTCCCAGGGCCAGGGCCCGGACCATGCGGGTGCGGGCCTCCTGGAAATCGCGTTGCTCTCCGGTTATGTCGAGGCGGTAGCCGCGCGGTAGCGATATATCTGCAAGGGCTTGACGGACATCCGCGACGGTTTCAGAAAGGGGGCGTCCGTAGTGGTATCCCAGCACATCCATGGTCTGCTGGTAGTCCTCCCGGGTCACGATACGCGGTCCCAAGCGATGCTCCAGGTGCGCCACCTCCCGCAAGGGCACGCGGCGTCCGTCCGGGCTTTGAAGCACCACGTCATCGAGGGCTTCTATGTTCTTCCGGTCCCCGGGTGCGTAGCGCAAAAAAATATCCAAGTCGCGGTACCGGGGCTGGCGGTAAGGTGTCACCTTCCATCCCTCCATGGCCTGGTAGACCATTTGCGCCACGGTCTTTCCCGTGAGCCCCAGCTCGACGGCGCGTTCGTGATCGATGACCACGCGGGTTTCCGGGGTGTCGAGCGCCCAGCTCTTGTAGGTGTCGCGCAGCCCGGGAACCGTTTGGAGCCGTTTCAGCACCTCGCTGCCCAGGGAGTCGAGCAGCTCCGGGTCCGGCCCGCTCAATCGCACATCAATGGGGGCGGTGGTGGTTGCGCGGGCAGTTCCGCCTTTTTCCTTAGCCGTGCCCAGCGTTACCCCGGGCAGCCCCTTCATGAACGAGCGCACTCGCTCCATGATCTCCCATAGGGTTACTCTCCGCTCGGTGCGGGGCGTCAGATTGACGGTGAGCTGGGCCTGGTAGACATCCATGGCGCCCCGGCCGCCCAGGTAGTGGGCCCCGGGTTCAAAACCGATCTGTGTACTGACCCCCACGACGCCCGGTTCAGCCAGGAGCTTTTGCTCCACGGCCTCCACTATGGGCATGTTTTTCTCCAAGGGGGTTCCCGGGATTCCATCGATGTTGAGCTGGAAGCTTGCAGAATCGAACCGGGGCAGCATCTCGCTGCCCAGAAAAACCATGATACGCAGGCTCAGGACAAGCACCATCAGTGCTCCCCCCAGCGTCAACCAGGGGTGGGCAAGCGCCCATCGCAAAAGGGAGAGGTAGCCTTGCTTCAACGTCTCCATCAAAGCGGTAAACGGGGAAACCAGGGATGCCACGCGGTTCTTCGCGCCCTCTTCTTGAGGCCGGAGCCAAAGCGCCGCCAGCAGGGGAATGAGGGTCACGGAAACTACAAACGAAGATGCCAGGGCAAAACATAGGGTCCAGGCCAAGGGGCCAAAGAGCTTTCCAACGAAGCCTCCCAGAAACATCAGGGGGACAAGCACGGAAATAGTAGTAACCGTGCCGGCAAGATCCGCCAGGAAGATCTCCTCGGTTCCTTCAATGGCCGCAGAAACAGGGGTCTTGCCCGGCATGAGCAGATGCCGGTTAACATTTTCGATCACCACGATTCCGTCATCCACCAGCAGGCCGATGGAAAGAATGATGGCGGACATGGTGACCATGTTGAGATTGATCCCTGCCCACCACATCAGCATGAAGGTCATCAAAAACGAAACCGGGATTGAGATGGCGATTATGGCGGCCTGGAGCAGGTTGGCCATGAACAAAAAGACCACGGCTATGGTAAGGGCGATGGCCAGCAACACCGAACTGGTCATATTGCTGATGACCAGCTCGGTGAACTCTGAATCATCGTCGGCAATGGCGAACCGGAGCTGCGGAAAATCTTGCCCGCTTTTTTTCAGCGCATTGCGGACGATCGACGCCACCTTGATGGTGTTGGCCTCGTCTCGCTTGAACACCTGGATGGCAATGGCCGGCTTGCCATTGAAGTGATATGCGGAGCGCGGCTCCTTGATCGTTTCGGAGACATCCGCCACGTCCGCGATCCGGACGACACGGTCTCCCCGGCGCAAAAGCACGAGTTGACCGACCTCCCCGGGAGAGGACAAGGGAGCGTCGAACCGCACAACCGTCTCCTTATCGCCGAGATCGACCCGTCCGCCTGACTCCGTGAGGTTCCAACCTTCCAATGCGGCCGCCACCTGTGCCATGGTAACCCCGAAGGCACGCAGCCGGTCCGTATGCACCGCGACTTCCAGCTGCCGCTCGAACCCGCCGAAGACATCGATGGCCGCAACGCCGGGAAGCATCTGCAAACGGTCCCGGATCGGGTTGTTCGCAAGCTCCCGCACCTTTTCAAGGGGAAGGGTGGGGCTTGTGGCAGCTATTGTGAGAATTGGCTTGTCTGCAGAGGAGAACTGCAGCACCTGGGGCTCGCGGATGCTTTCGGGCAAGCGGTCCCGGATCCGGCTGATGGCGTTTTGCACATCCACTGCAGCCTCTTCCACCCTGCGGTAATAGGCAAACTCGACCTTCACCACCGACAAACCCATCTGGCTGGTGGAGCGGACACGCACCACGCCGTCGATGGTGCCGAACTCCTCTTCCATGGGCTTGCTCAGGTTCTTGGCCACATCCACGGCCGCAACCCCCGGGTATGCCGTGATCACCGTCACTACCGGCGGATCGGTGTCCGGGAAGAGGCGCACGGGCAGGGAAAAGCGGGCGACCACCCCCAGGATGATGACCGCGATAAGGGCGGCAAAGACCGTGTACCGGTATTTGAGGGAGAAACGCGGCCAGCTCATGGGGTACTCCTCCAGGTATTGCGGGGCCGCACTGGGGTGCCGTCTGAAAGTCGCGGATCCGGGGTGACGATCACTGTCTCGCCTCCTTTCAGGCCGGAGAGGATCTGCACACGCCCGCCCATGGACAGCCCGACAGTAACGGGCAGCCAGAGCGCCTGGTCATGTTTTACAGCAAAGACTCCTGTCTGACCACCCAGCATCCTGACAGCCGCGTGCGGCAGGACCAGGGCATGCTCCGTCCTTGCAAGTATCACGTTCGCATCCACCGCCATGCCGGGGGAAAGGACCTTTCCGGGATCCGGCATGCCGGCCTCTATGGTGGCATTGCGCGTGGCAGGATCCAGAACCGGATAGATATGATCGATCCGGCTGTCTATAACCTGGTTTGCAGCCGGCACAACAAGGCGGACCTCCATCCCTTCCCTGATTTCTGCAAGATCCTTCTGGGGCACGGAGATTACCGCCTTCAAGGGACGCGGCGCCACCAGCTCCACAAGGATCTTGCCGGGTGCGGCAAGCTCTCCTACTTCCGTGTCGAGGCGCTGGATCTTCCCGGAAAAAGGAGCGTGGATCCGCGTGTAGCCCAGGCGGGCCCGGGCAGCGGCAAGAGCATAATCGTTGGCGCGCAAGGAAGCCGCGACAGACGCCTTCATGCGCTTGCTCTCATCGTACTTCTGGGGGGGAATCGCCTTTCCGGAAAGCAGCTTTTTATCCCGGGCGGCCTGTTTTTTCCAGAAATCCAGGTCGGCCTGGATCCGCCTTGCCGTGGCTTCCAGCCGGCCGACTTCCGCGCGCAGCTCTGTATCGTCCAGGACAACCAGGAGCTCACCTTCCTGAACCGTCTCACCTTCGCGAAAATTGACTTCCCTGACCCGGGCGCTCACCTGGGCAGCTATTTTCGCGCGATGAACCGCCTCAATGCTGCCGGTATAACGGCGGGAAACGACAAAAGGACCGGGTTGGAGCCGCAAGGTCTCCACTGCCAGCGGGGGGACTTGTTCCGGGGGAGTTCCAGTAATCCTCTGGCGGATCCGTTTAACACCGAAAAAAACCACCAGGGAAAGGAGTGCTATCAGCAAACCTGCAAGCAGCACGCGTTGGATGCGTTTCTTTCCGGGCTGTGCGCCATGATCTTCGGCCATCACAGGAATCCTTCCTTTTCACCCGGATTCGGACTTAACCATGAAAATCCTTACCCTCTTGCCAGAAAAATCTTCAGACGATGGTTATTCCAATAATCCGGGATGGTCAAATATTATCATAGGGGCTGAATCTGTTCATATCTGCCCCGGCTTACCTAACGGTTGCGCCCGTGCCCCCATCCATGGCCCTGGCCATTGTGCTGCTGCAAGCCACTGCCGTCCATGGGGGCATTCTCCGGCCGCCTTGTATACTGCTGCCGTTCTCCCTGGGTCATCTCTTTCATGCGTTTCTGCCATTCAGCCTGGAAAGCCTCACGCTCTTCCTGGGAAGCATCACGCAGCGTGCCCCTGATCTGACTGAGTTCTTCAGTGGTCATGGTGCTGTAATCGGTCACCGCCCATACAGGAGTAACGATCATTGCCATACATGCAATCACCATTGCCGCTTTCTTGATCTTGCCTGCCATTTATCCACCTCCTTTTAATGATGTTTCTTGTTATTGCCCCGGATGATTTCCGCTTGTTGGTGAATACATTTTCACAACAAGGGCAAAAAAATTTCCGGAGCATGTTACATTATTGCCGCGCCTTCATGATCGACCGGTTGCCTGACCTGTGGCTGAAACAGCAGCGCAAAACAGCTTCCACGCAGCTGCGGCATGCTGCTCCAGGTCGATTCCGCCTTCGGTCACCTTCCAGACGATCACGGCCGGCAAAATAATGCCGATAAACATGCGCGCTGCAGCCGGCGGATCCACATCCTTTCGCAACTGCCCGGCTGCCCGGCCTTCGTTGATGATCTTTTCGATTTCCATAAGGTATCCTGTGATGATCTTCCTGACCCTGGCTTTGCGATTTGAAGAGGCGCTGAAAATACTTTCAGAAAAAACCACGGTTGGAATTGCCTGGTTTTCAGCAAACAGCCGTACATGACGCGCAAGCAGCTTGTGGAGCCGATCCAAAGCTCCGACCGCCTCTTCGCGGGCCAGAATCACATTTCCCATAAGCCTCTTTTCTATCAGCGCCAGCATTGCGTCCAACACGTCATCCTTGCTCTTGAAATGCCGGTATATAGCCGAAGGGACCAGGCCGACACGCTCGGCCACGGCCGCAATGCTCAAGGCCTGCAACCCCTGGCTTCCAACCAGGTCGAGGGCTGCCTGGGCGATCTGTTCCTGCCTGATTTCAGTGCTCACCTTTTGCGCACACACATTTGCCTCCGTTGTGAATGTTTATTCACATAATATGGTGCATATATCCCCTTGTCAAGGCCTGATTCAATTTTTTTAAAACCGACTGACTTTTACCATGAAAACACCTCCAGGGCCGGGGAGAAAGACAGCTTTTTTCAAGCCCAAGGGGTGATCGGCGCTAATCATAAAAGTTCAAGGGGAAAAAACAGGTCACAAGGCTTACAAGGACAATATCTCCAAAAACCCTATAAAGACGTGAATCGCGGACAAACGAATATTATTCCGGCGCACCCGGCCCCAAAAAGCCATAGCTGGTAGGGTCCTCACATGGGAATCGAATCCTTTTTCCGGTATACGGTACCCTGGAATACAGCAATCAGCTCACCATCACTGTCTGTCACGTCGATCTGGTACGTGGCAAGCTTCGGGTTCCATGCCACTTCGCGGGCTTCTGCGGTCAGCACACCAGCAGATGTTGCCTTTATGAACGAGATGCTGGCATTGATGCCCAAGGCAACGGTTCCATGCGAGTTCGACGCGACCGCAAAGGCCAGGTCCGCAAGGGCAAAGATCGCGCCGCCGTGGACAATCCCGACGCCGTTTAAATGATGATCCTTGATTTCCAGGCGCGCAGTTGCCCGTCCTTTGCCGACATCAACCAGCTCGATACCCACATATTCGGCAAACCGATCGTTTTTGAAAAATTTCTTGATCCGATCCATTTCATTCCTTTCTTGTTTTCACTCACCTCTTCGGCAGATCGTTAATCGCGTCCATCCGGCCACACCGGCGGAATCCGGAAAGTCATTCCTGCTACTGTCTGAATACACAAAAGTGGGCCATCTGGCCGTTTCCGTCAAATGCCGCATTCGAAAAAAAGCGTCTTTCCACCGCTTCATTTTCCAGAACCACCGGGAGATCCCGCCATCCCGGCCAGGGCCTTCCACGTGCGCTTTTCCAGGAAGCTTCCGGCGACGTTTTTCTCCATTTCCAAAAACATGCGCCATGGGACGGAAAAGGAGAAGATGTTCTGGCCGAGTAACCGGGCTATATACAGCCGGGCCGAGATGTCGGTAAGGCCCACCACCGCCCGGGGTGTTTCGGATCGGGCTTCCCGGTAGCAGTAGATACCGATGGTCTGGCACCCGGCGGCATAGGGGATTATGACGTTTTCATTGCCTGGCCGGTCGTAGTTGGCCAGGATGACCAGGGCGGCAAGCTGATCGGGCGTGACAAACAAGACCACGGCCTGGGGAATCTCTTTTTCCTGATCGATACGGGAAAGGGGCTGGGCAACCACGTATGTTGACGGGATCTCCGTGATGGGAAGGGATTCAATGAATTCCTTCACCCGCTTGGGCGACGCAAGATATCCTTCGCCTTTCAGGAAGTGTTCCAGGAAATCCTTGGAAACCATTTCCTGGATCTTGCCGGCAACCGCCCTTCCCTTCTCCCACTGCGCGTTGCCCGTGGAAAGGAAGTAATGGAAGCATTCGTGTCCCCCGGGAAAGGATGCGTAGAGGTCACCGAACCCGAGGCCGACCCCGCCGCCCCAGCACCCGTAAGTCTGCCTGGAAAAGGCCGCGATCTTTCCACGGGCCGCGGCGGCAAGAAGCCACATGACGCAACCCCATTTTCCCGGCGAAAAGCTTTGCGCCTCCTTTGGTTTCTCGTCGCAAAACAAAAGCGCCACGGGCGCGTATACCAGCCCGAGCGCATCGGCAATCCGGCTTTCCATGCGACATCCTCCTTTTCCATCAGGATGGTTGCGGTTTTTAGGCCGACAAGAAAGATCGATGCAACCAAAAAAAAGTCAAGGTCCTACTTTAAGGAGGAAAGATCGTTTTTTCAATGAGTAACGCGGATGGACCCGTAAACTTTCATGATTAGCAGCAATCACCCCCAGGCATGAAAACACGGCTGATTTTCACCCCGACCTGGGAGGTATTTTCACGGTAAGTCCGTCAAGTGCGCCGAGCGCGGATAAGCGCCGGGCGGGGTGGAGAATCCATCTACGCGCCCGAAGGAAAAAGCGCGAAGTGTTTTTTTACAAAGGCATCCTTTTTTGGAAAGCGCCCATGGAACGTGAACGCGAAAGACCGTCCGGCGCCGTCCGGCTCCTTAACCCTGCCGGTCAAGCCGCATCCCTTGCCATCAGCGCCTTGCGGCCAGAAACAGGTTCAGCGTTTGGTCGAACGTGCAGCCGCCATACTCCTCCGCGAAGAGCAGGAATCCCCCCCAAAAAATTATACCAACAACAGTCTGGTGCATGGGTAGCGCTAAAACCTGTTCGTGCAAGAAGTTCGCATAACCTTTCTGCACCATTTTCAGCTTTTTGCAAATTTCTGTCATATCCAAGTCCCAGATTATACACAAATCTTCATGACAACAGATTTACGAGTGGTATGGTAGCCAGCGAAACTGGCTTTCGTTAATGTTTTCAGTATTTTTTGCTTGGTTCTCTCATATTCTGGTGGTATATAAGTATACAGTGATCCCGTATCCGGCAAACGGAGATTTTGGTAGAATAAAAAATTAGCTACAGATCCAGAGGCCGTAAAGATTTTTGAGGCTTAAATGGATGCTATAGAGCTATTTAATGAAAAATATAAAAAACTAGAAAGAAGTAGATTTGTAAAGTATATAGAAAATTATGGCTTTAATCCAAAGGTAAATGTTCCAGAAAAGAGGTATTTAGAGGATTCAGTAATTCCTGATGATGATTCCATTGACGCTTTTGTGCTCACGTTAAGATTTTTTATTCAAAAGAACGAAAGATGTTCAATCTATAATTTGAGTAGAATATACAATACCCATAGTATTTCTATGGAGCATCGCAACCGGTTTAATCATCTTAGGAAAATGTTGAACGACACTCTTGATTCACAATTGTGGTTCGCTATTAATAAAACACGGTTAACTTATCGGCAAGTGTTTAAGGGTATGATTTATTCAGAATTATCCCATTCAAATAAAAATGGTTATCAAGAATTTTCTCAAAATTTCAAAAAAACTTTTTTATTAACAGCAATACTCAAGCATGAATTTATTCGAATATTAATATTTGTATATAAAATTCTTTCCGAAATATATGAATTAAACAAAATAGTATTTACGAGTCAATAACCACCCCTAAAAGGGGTGGCTTGATGGTGACCCTAAAAGGGTCAGA
>CAYVIE010000057.1:0-16675 GCA_964451355.1 uncultured Desulfobacteraceae bacterium | reverse complement strand
GAATACCGAATCCTTACCCTTGTCCCTGGGCTTCAAGGTCATCACTGAGGTCATGCCACATGAAGCGATCCAGTCATTCAATGCGAATAACTCGGATCGGATTCTGACCGGATCGTCCAGCAATCGTAAAAGAACATCAAAGGCGTCAAAGACGATACGTTTGGCACCCATATCTTTCGCCTTTTTGGCGATTATGGAAAGCATGGGTGTAAAGGAAAAATCGCCGGAAAAGATGGTTTCAGGTTCAATACGGCCTTCTATGAAGAACAGCTTTCCGTCTTTCTCCAGCTTTTCAAAATCCCAGCCCAGGGAGGCGGCACACGCCTTGATCTGGGCGCTTGCCTCTTCAAACCCCACAAAAATCCCGGGTTCACCATATAAAGCGCCCTGGTAGAGAAACTCCATACCGAAAATGGTCTTTCCGCATCCCGGCTGGCCTATAACAAGGGTGCTCTGTTTTTCCGGCAGGCCTCCGTCAAGTATTTCATCAAGACCCTGTATGTGGGTGGGAACCTTTTTTATGGGCAAGGGTTTGCAAGAATATGGTGAATCCATACCTATGCCAGGCATTTTACATACCTCCTAAACATTTCCAAAGCTGTTCGCACAACCTTCGCTGTCCGCAGTAGGCACACAGGATAATCCGAGCCGATTCTTGCCCCGAAGAGATGCCGATAATGAAGCATTTATTGACTTAGATCTTCTATCATATCATAGAATTATATCTAAATAAAATGTTTAATCCATATTATGACAATCAGAAACCAGAAACATTTTTCTGTCTTTTCTACCTCTTCGCACAAAATAAATCCGGTCCTCGTAATGATGTATTCCTGAAACTGAATCTCATCTACACTAATCCCTGATTCATGAGTCTCTCCCCCATGCCGGATATCCGAAGACTATCCTTCGATGATAGAAATCTAATCGGATGCCTGCCGGCAAAGCAGATTGGGGGAAAAGCCCCAAATAGATGAAGAAAGTTATCATACGAAATAATTTGCCTTCCCCAAAACAAGCTTTTCCCGTAATGAGTTTTTTTACCCTGAAAACACCTACAGGGTCGGGATGAGAAACAGCCTTGTTCTCATGCCCGGGGGTGATTGCCGCTGATCATGAAAATTTATAAAAATTTATGATGTCCTGCTTAGCATTCATGCAGGTTTAGCATCCAACCAGGTTTAACCTTTGCCATCTGTTTTTCTCCATGCTTGTTTCACTTCACCGACGTCGGTGAAGTAAAACAAGTTCCGATTTTCCAATTATATTTTGAGCATGCCTTGCTTTATGCAGCCTTGCAACGTGCATCCAGGTTGAATATTATCGTTATTGGCGGCATGAGTGGCCGAAGCAGGCGGGGATAAACCCCGCCCCTACGTTTTGTTTTGGATGTTAGTGCAACATGGCAGGCCTCGTGCGCTTGCTGGCATATCCCGTCAAAATGAAACAACCCTTTTGTCTTATGTATCACCACGTATAAAGCGGGTTTGTCTGCCGTTTCCAACCCGCTTACGGTTACAGGCACAGATATAGCATGTATTTTATATGAACCGGGTATATCCCATCCTCCCCGCTCTCATGCATGGATAACGTATTTTTCGTAGGGGCGGGGTTTATCCCCGCCCGTTTGCAGAATGCAGGTTATACCGGCGCGATGGTGTAAACACACAAAGTGTGTCTGGCCATCCAGGCAAGTCTAAGCATATGTACTTAAATATTCATAACTGAATTGCACGGTATGAAATAATTTGCCTTCCCCAAAACAAGCTTTTCCCTTGATGAGATTTTTCATGAAAATTTATGATGTCCTGTCTATTCAATGCGTTTTTTCATGGAGCATCGTTCAGCGGGCATTATATACCTGGGCGTCATATAATTTGTTGGTAACCCGCCAGATTATGACGGCGTGAACGTACCTGGCAATAGATTAAAACCGATTCAATCGAACGATACCTCCGGCACTTTACGAGCCGAGGTGTCTGCTTTGAAGTACTCCTTTCTTTCCAGATGCAAAAGAAGGCTGTTTGTAAGGTTGTAAGGGAACTTGCGGAGGCTTGTATTGAAAATCCTGACAGCCGCGTTGTAGCGCTGGCGGGCCACGTTTATCCGGTTTTCAGTTCCCTCCAGCTGGTCCTGGAGCGCAAGAAAATTCTGGTTTGCCTTGAGCTCAGGATAACGCTCCACCACGACCATCAGGCGGGAAAGAGCAGAGGAAAGTTCACCCTGAGCAGCGGCAAGCCTGGCCATCGCCTTGGGGTCGGACAGATCCTTCGCGGTTATTTTTACCTGGGTGGCCTTGGCCCTGGCCTCAATCACCTTTGTAAGAGTCTCTTTTTCGTGGGCAGCATAACCCTTGACCGTGGCGACAAGGTTGGGAATAAGGTCGGCACGCCTCTGGAGGTTCGATTCCACGTCCGCCCATGCTGAATAGACCGCCTCTTCCTGAGCCTGGAGCATGTTGTAGCCACACCCGGAAAGCATGCCGCAAACAAGAAGCAATACAATCACCCTGGAAAGGTTACAGCAAGCCCGTTTCATGTTTCCTCCATTGATTTTCCGGCAAAAATACCCGGGGATAACCAGGATCCCTTCATTTTTTAACCCCTACAGCCTTTCCGGATAAATCAGCGCCGTATCCATACGGCACCAAAAGCAAAAGGCATGATCAAGCATGACGAATACCAGCAAAAGAACTATCCGGCAAGAAATTTAGGTGCTATTTGAGATAGCCTTGGTCCGATCCTGTTGAAGCAACACACAAGGATCGCATACTGCAACAACCACAGGATAGGACTGAAAAAATTCCGGACAACGACCAGGTGTTGATTGAATAGGTCAGCCGTGTTTCAGCAGGTCTGGGTGCGAATAATATCGCAGATACCCTTTACCTGCAGTTTATCCTCCAGGCCTTCTGTCTTTACGGCATCTGCGAGCATAACTGCGCACTGGGGACAGGCAACCGCAATGACTGAAGCACCGGTCCTTGCGGCTTCTTTTGCCCTTTCCCGTGCAGGTGTCATACGGGTTCCGTAAAGGTCGAAAAAGAGGTTTCCCCCACCTCCCCCGCAGCATAGCGCATCCTTGCCGGCGCGCTCCATCTCGGCAAGCTCTATTCCAGAAACCTTGCCGAGCACAGCTCTCGGGGATCCCGTATCACCGCAAAACCTTGAGAGGTAGCATGGATCATGGAAGGTTACCACAGACGGGTCCACCCTCAGCCCGGCAAGTAGTTCATGGGCGAAGAAGGCGAGTACCTGGGTATAATGAAAGGCCTGGACCCTGGCTCCCAGCGCCGGGTAGAGCATGGAAAATGCATACGCCGCATGCGGAGACAATGTGATGATTTTTTTTACGCCAAGATTTTCAAAAGCTTTTATATTCTTTCGGGCAAGATGTTCAAACAATGCGACCTCACCCGCGGCCCTGGCGTCGCATCCATCGGAAACGAACTCCCTGCCGGCCGCACCAAACGATATACCGCTTTCAGCCAGCAGCTCGCAAACCGCAACAGACATCTCCCGGCCCACCGGATCATAAGCAGATACGTCATCAACATAAAGAAGGTATTCCTGGCCAGCATACGGGCTCACACCCGAATCGAAGAGGAATTCCGCCCGTCTTGCAGGGCTCTTGCCGTATGGATTCCCGTGGGTCTGGAGCCTGGTCAGAAAATCCCGGGGACCCGGGGGAACCATTCCCTCGTCTATGATCTTCTCTTTTCCCGCAATGAATATTTCCACCAGCAGATCCCTGAAATCGGGCATGGCACAATGAACCATGCAGTTGCCGCATGCCGTGCAGGAAAAGAATATTTCGGCAAGCCTTTGACTGGCCTCTATCTCACCCCTGCTCAAAGCGGACAATAGCCACATCCTTCCACCGGGCGCAAAGCTCTCAAAACCGAATGAAAGATAAGACGGGCAATTGAAAGCCACTGCCTCGCGCCCGAACTTACAGTACCCGCAGCGAAAACACCTGTGAAATATCTCCTGGTAGCGCATCTCAGTCTGCCCCCTTCTCTTCCCAGTTCCCTGGATTCATAATATGTGCAGGGTCGAGCATCTCCTTGACTCTCTTTATCAATCCCTTTGCCCCGGGGTCCATGCGTGAAAGAATCATATCCTGGGCCGGGGCCTCGGCCTTCCAGGGAATGCCGCCCAGGTCCAGGGCCGCCTCGTTGGTGGCCTCGAGAGCCTTTTGCGCCCTGGCCACATCATCCTGGTCTGCCCGGTTGAACGCATAAGCCCAGAAGAACATCATGGCATGGCCCGCCCCTATGATCCTTGCTCCCATGGACCAGGTCACGCCAAGCTCTTGAGCAATGGAAAGCCCCTTTTTATAAGCATCGGGGAACGCATCTATGGGCATTATCGCACCCACGTATTCGAATCCACCGCCTTTTTTTACATCTGCAAAACGCGAAAGATCAGGTGACGGAATCTTTAAAAACCGTTTCTTCTGCGGCGGGGGCAGAGGCATGAAGCCGGCTTTCTTCTCTTCCATGATATCTTTTAGAGTATACCGCAAAAGGTCTCTTTTGAACCTCAAGGCCTTGACGGTGTCTGCTGAAAATATGATGTTTATATGCAGGAATCCACGTGCCCACAAGGGTTTAGGAGTCATCCACGCGGTCATGTCCTCTGCTGCCTGGGCCCGGGTAAGGCGTGAAATCACACCGGGCATAAGTTCAGCCTCCTTGCAGACGAAAAGCAGAAGATCGGTATACTTGTATGCCGGATACAATTTTATCCCTAGTTTTGTGATAATACCCGTAGTTCCGAACCAGCCCAGAAAAAGCCCGGAGAGGTCAGGCAGGGGAGCACGGCCGAACCAGCCCATACTCACCGAGCAGGTCCCTGTCTTGACCACCTCGCCAGTGGGCAGAACCACCTCCATTCCGGTGAGCATGTCCGAATGAAATCCCCCGGCCACTGAAAGATGGCCTGACCCGTGTATGGCCACGTTGCCGCCGATGGTGGCCGAAGGCGGTGCATCCGGCATGGAATGCTTCAAATCAGGGTGATGCTTCTTCAAATAGGCCGCAAGCATACCCTCGCTTACGCCTGCTTCAACAACCGCATACCTGCTTGCGGGATTCACCTCTATGATCCTGTTCATACGCTTCATGTCCACCACGATACCGCCTCGCAACGGTCGCGTCAGCCCGGAAAGCACCAGGCCCGCCCCCATGGGGACAACAGGAACCCCGTGTTTTTTCGCGGCAAGTATGATTCCCTGCACCTGGGCTGACTGTTCGGGCATAACCACAACATCCGGAAACGAAGGCGGCATAGTGCCGGGATCGCGGGAATAGATAAAAAGCTCTTCGGTATTGGTGGAGACAAACTCCTTACCGACAATTCTTTCCAACTCGCTGATCAATTGCTCGGGAATCATAGTATTTGCTATCCTCCAAGTGCTGTCATCACAAGGTCAGACACCAGAATCGGGATCATGCCTTCCTGGACCACGATCTCTGCCAGGGTGGCCATGCAAAACGGGCAGTTGAAGACCACGTATGCAGCGCCGGTAGCCTTCATATCGGCTATGTTCTCGTCTACAAGCCGGTCTGCCTCTTCTTCCTTCTGGTGGGCCCTTATCACGCCGCCGCAGCATAGGGCGTTTTCCCTGTCATAGGTTCTTTTGACACGATCCGCGCCGATCATCCTGAATATTTCGTCGAGCACTTCATCGGTTTCAGGTATGAGCCTGTTGGAACAAGGCCTCTGGTATGCAATCTTCACATCAAGCTTGCGTATTTGCAAAGCAAGTTTATCCAGCCTGGACCGGATATAGTCAAACAGGTGAACCGGTACAAAAGGCACCTCTATGCCGAAGGCGGGGGCGACCTTGGTGAATGTTCCGTAGCACTCGTCATGGAAACATACCAGTTCGTTCGCCCCTGAAGGTTCCAGGTAATTTTTCACTATGTTCTCTATGACGCCGGGGAGGCGCTCCCTTATAACGGAATTCTTTGCAAAATGAAGCCACATGATGTTGCAGAATATATCAGTGCCGGTGACAGGAGAGGCATTTTCGAACAAGGGAGGTCTGACGCAGCCGGTGAGCATCGGGAAAGCGCACATGTCGACTATGGTGCCGTCAATAGCCATGGGCTGTATCCTCCCCCTGGGAGCCATCATTGCTAACTGCTCCTCAACAACCGGTACAGGAGACGGCAATATGCCCAGCTTTTCCTGCTGCTCTACCAGGAAGAAAAACGGATTGTTGCCTCTCGGGCAGTATTCCTGGCAAGAATAGCACGTATAGCATTCCTCCAGAACCCTGCCGGGCTTCCCCGCATTAATCGCCTCCCTCTCCTTTTTCGCCTCGGCTACATCGGAAAATCCAAGATACTGGCACC
Source organism: uncultured Desulfobacteraceae bacterium (assembly GCA_964451355.1). GTDB lineage: Bacteria > Desulfobacterota > Desulfobacteria > Desulfobacterales > Desulfosalsimonadaceae > CAYVIE01. Next base: position 10,311 of record CAYVIE010000057.1, on the reverse strand, counting down.
GCATGAGGCAATCGACTGTTTCGCATGTGATGCAGATCTCAGGGTCAAATCCCACGTCAGACATGAAGTCCTCCTGTTATCGTGTCTCGAAATTTCATGGATGACCAGAAACCGCCGGGAGAGAAGAAATCCGGTCCATCACCAGAACGCCGCTAAAACGAAAAGCCGGCACAAATCAAAGCCTTGCCGCAAGCACAGCCGCCCCGATTGCGCCGTTGACTTGCGCGTATTCACTCACCTCGATATCATGCTCTATTCTCTCCTCCAGCGCCCTGACCGCCCCGCGATTCTTTGCAACCCCACCTGTCATCATGACAGGCGGGTCCACTCCCACGCGCCTGGCCATGGCCGCGATCCGCGACGCAACAGCGTCATGTATGCCCGCGATGATATTCTCCCTCGACTCTCCCTTGGATATGAGCGAAATCACCTCGGATTCGGCAAAGACAGTACATATGCTGCTTATCTTTGCGGGCTTGTCGGCCTTTTCGCAAAGCTTTCCGAAGGAGTCGAGATCCACCTCCATGGCCCTGGCCATGACCTCCAGGAAACGGCCGGTTCCGGCCGCGCACTTGTCGTTCATTGCGAAATCAACTACCCTCCCTTCCGGGTCCAACCGGATAACCTTGCTGTCCTGACCGCCGACATCTATGACGAAACGGACACCAGGATTGATGAAATGTGCCCCTGCGCCATGGCACGTGATCTCGGTGATGGATTTATCTGCAAACTCCACGCTGTTCCTGCCGTAACCCGTAGCCACTACGGCTTCGATCCTGTCTGCTGAAATGCCGAGCTCTTCAAGCAATGCTTCCAGCACCCGTTGGCCGGCCTTTTTGGCGTTGTAACCTGTAAAATCGACCCTTGAACCAAGGAGATTCTTACCATCCTCCATCACGGCCGCTTTAGCCGTAATAGAACCTATATCTATACCCGCTGTGATCATTTTTGACAGACTTCCTCCGGTTATATTGTTTATTGTTTCGCTGTTTTTTGCGGACAATCGAGAAGTCCGGCTTTTTCCAGTATGCCGGCAGCGGCAGGGATAAACCGGGTGCCTACCTGCTCTTTATCGATTCCATGAAAGCATCTATCCTTGTTTCCACCTGGCTTTCTGAAAAACTCCTCTCATCGACCATGTCCGCCTCTATAATCAGGACCGGTATGCCTAGCTGCCCGGTCACCATCCTGGCAAGGTCATACTGGCCGAACGAATATGGTTTGCAGCTCCTGTTTGAATGCATGACAATGCCATCGGCATCATACTTTTCCACCATCTCCTTTATCTTGTGAATCATCATATCCAGGGAGATATTTATATACACGTTGGAGTATGCCACGCTCACGGTTTCGAGGAAGTTCTCCTCGTCTATGAGGGGCAAAACCCCACACCACGCCGAGGTGTATGTATCTGCGACAAGGCATGCGTCGTGGGATGCGAACTTTTCCGAAAGCCACCTGGTCTTGTACCATATCGGGAGGTTGTCCCATATAAGCCTGTACCGCTCGTTTTCAACCATAGCGATACCGTTTTTAACTCTTTCATTTAGTTCCTCCAGGAGCACCTTGTAATAATCGACCGCGACCTGACTCCCGCGCAAGGTTACAATCAAGGCGAGGTGAAAGAAGGCGTCGAACGCGGTCATTGGAGCCGGCTTGCTGGCGGTAGTGTCCAGGACCGCCTGCCACAGTCTCAACCCCTCTACCGCAAGGCGCCCGACTTCCTCCATCCGGTCCATGTCCATCTTTTTCCCGCATTGCTCTTCCAGAAAAGCGATATATTCCTCCACCTGCTTCATTACATAACGCTTTGCGGAATCAGTAAAGCGCCCGTGAACGAAAGGAGTATCGAGGATGAAAAGAGGAACCCCGAAATAGCGGGCAGCTACCTCGTACCACTTGAGAACCGTCCCGCAGATATTGTTGCAGCACACCAGGAAATCCGGCCTTGGGAGCCCGCCTATGGGTCCACCGCTGGTAACCGCGCATGCGATGTCCGCGCGGGCATAGGAGCAAAGATCCCTGGAATACCCCATTTCTTCGGCCTTTTCGCAAAGTTCGGCCCCCATTTTGGATGCCCCGATCATGGCGCCGTGATTCTCGGGATAGACAGGTATCACGTCCATGGCTATCAATGGTTCAACAGGCCCGCCGCTTGTGATCCAGGCAACCTTCTTCCCGGTTTCATGCGCTGTTTTAGCCTCTATATAATATGTGGTCATTATCTCTCTCATACGTTTTACAGCCTGGATCTTCTTCTTTTCCCTGGCCGGATCCCTGGCTTTTTCCATTTCAATCCTCCGATTATTTTTTGACTCTTTTTCCCGCCGCAAAACACTCACAAAGAATAACGCAGGCCATCCAGGTCATGAAAACCTCTCGTGCAAAGGGTTATTCCGGCATAAACCCTTGATTACCTATCTAGTTTAACTTCTTTATTCGCGCCGGAGTTCCCCTCGCGAATCAAAGCATCTCCACAAAACTCTCAAACCTGGTCCTGAGCTGTCCTTCAGGCGGAAGTGTGGCTTCAATTTCCAGTAAAAAACTCGGTATACCTTCCCTGTCGAGCTCTTTTTTGATGTCTGGATAGTCAAAAGCATGTGGGTCACAGAACTTGAGCATAAGAAATATCACTCCGTCGGCCCTGTGCCTTTGCGCCAGATCGGCTATGTGTTTTGCCCTGGCTGTTGTGCCTGCATGCTTAGCAGGGCAGACAGGCCTGGAAAGATAACGTGCGGCTATTGCTTCGACAGGATCACCGGTTTCCTGCACAAGGCCTTCAAAATAACGGGTTCCCGTACAAAGATCATCCCAGACCACATACGCACCCGCCTCTGCCAAGACCCTGTATATATCAGGATGGTTGCAGAGTCCGCCTGCCAGGATAACCCGCTTTCCGGGTGATTCTTCCTCGCTTGAAAATACGGACTCGACCTTGTCGATAAAATTGGTCAGCGCGTTTAAAAACTCGGTCCTGTCACAGACCATTCCCGCCCGTAATATTGCATACATGTCTTCCGGACCGAACAGACCGGGATTCCGGGCCACGAAACCGTATAGTTTTGCCAGCTGCTTTCTTATGGTATTGCAGAGTTTCACTGCATCTGAAATATCAGCGTCATCTATCTTTACCGCCAACCCCTTTTCAAGCTCCCCGATGCCCTCGCGCAGCATGGCGATAGTGTATTCAAGGGCTGTTTTGCCTTGCGTCTTCACTGGAAAGACCAGATCCACGTGGAAGGGAAGCCCTGCCGAAAGTCTCCAGATATCGGAAAGCCTCTGGATAGTATCACATGTATGGGGGAAAACTGCGCCTGAGAGAAAACCGAGACGGGATGAAAGAACGTCTTGCAATGCTGACTTTGCAAATGAACAGCAATAGCTCTGCAGGTGGGAATCTGCTAACGGAGTCTGTCCGGACTGGCCGAAAACCCGGAACGGCACAGCGCCTGCTGCAATGATCAGCTCCTCCGGCGTATAAGAACAAAGGTATCCGACAAAAGGCTTGCCGCTTTTTTCAGAAGCTTTCCGGGCATATGCTGCTGGATCGGACGCGACCTGTACAAAAGGAAAAATTGCTTCACTGATATTCATGATGCCCCCGGTCATTACATGTTGAAATGCTTGAATAAAGTTTATGCTTCAGGCGGCAACAGGAAGGAAATTATCCTGTCATGCAAAAAACAATAACCTGATACTTAATCCGCCCTTCGGGGCGTTTTAGGCACTACACGTTGCCCTCGTTCACCCGGTATACGGAAAAACGCTCACGAATCCAGGACTGTTTCAGAATATAAAAAGGGTTTGTTCGTGTCAAGAAAATCTGAACGAACGTTCGGTTTTTTCTTCGCCACCCCAAAAACAGGTAGTTAATATTACAAGACTGAGCGCAGCATACTTTTATACTTCCCCCAAAGACCGGCATGCACCTTGATTTAATAGAACAAACGGATCATTTCTGATGGACTTTTGACGAGTCCATCATTTCAATAAAAGATAAAAAACTACATACTATTTTACGAACACCCCAAAAGCCCCCGGGCCCGCGGTGTGAGTGAAAACATTCTGAATTAACATCAAATAGTGGAGAGGATGATATCACTACCCGGCTTTTAAAAAAGCTTTCCGCTTTTGTAAGAGATACTCTTTTTTAACATGAAAAAATATATTAAAAGTTTTCTTCTTGACATTTAAATTACTACTATAGATAATAATAGAAAATATTTTTACAAAACTCACGCCATACATTCAGAATATACTCTCACAACATAAAGAATTCATTATTATCTGTTTATTTTTTTAAATCTCGTTATTCAAATAACAATAACTTGAGACGAGCTCAGTTGTCTATCGATACAACCCATAATAACCAAAGAAAAACTTGATTAATGAAAGGAGAAATAATAATGGCCGCGGAAAAGACAAACAACGAATATATTGTTGACGCTCTTCTTGCGGGTGACACTTTCAGGTCACCTGAACTCCGCCAAAAAGTCTCTGAGATTTCGGGAAAGGAATTCAAGATACAAGACATAGCAAGCCTGATGTCCAAACTTACCGATCCTTCCCATTGTGACTTGGGTTTTTTCATCAAAAAGGAAAAAAGCCCCACAGATAAAGGTTATATTTACAGGCTTGTTGATGAGGTAAGGGAGCTTCCGCGGGAAATACTCTACGGCCTGATCCGTAAAACAGGCCCCAAGCGCTATCCCATTGCAAAGTTGCTTGAAGAGCATCCAGAGCTTGAAAAGTATGTTGACCACGAGGTCATAAAAAGGCGTGAACTAGGCAAGAAGAAGCGCGGCAGAAAGAAAAAGGAACTAAAAGCGGCGGCTCCATCCAGAAGAAGGAAAAAGGCGCGTGAAGCACCAGCGGCGACTGCTGAGGAACTACCCATGACAACGAACATAATTTCAATTATGGAGATACTTGCGGGCTTTCTTTCAAAGATCTCTTCTGATGGACTCAATTTCAATTTCAACCTGAACATCACCATAAGAGACAATCGTGAAAAATAAAAAAGATAGAGGCTGTGACCATAGGCGATTATTATGGACTTTACCATGAAAACACCTCAAGGGGCAGGGTAAAAAAACAGCCTAGCATTCATGGCCGCAAATCATGCAAAAACAAATCCATAATATTTTTTAAGGGTTACCAAAACAAACAACAGCGGATTTTTCTTCACAAATACCGCGCAAGGATCATGATAAGTATCGAAGATTACAGCTTCGGGCGTATGCAGATAAACGGAAAGGTATACACCCGTGACCTTAAAATCATAGGCTCAAAAGTCATTCCCGACTGGTGGCGGAGATCCGGTCACCTGGTCACAATCGAAGATATAACAGACCTCATAGACTCCGGCCCCGGGATAATTATCCTTGGGGCCGGAGATCCCGGCCGCATGATCCCTGCAGATGACCTCAAAGGCCATCTGGAAAAAAAGGGGATTCGACTCATCGCATGCCCAACCCAGAAAGCCGCCTTCGAGTTCAATTTCCTCACAGCAAAAGGTGAAAAAATCGCTGCCGGTTTTCACCTGACCTGTTAAAAGACCGCCTTTCCTTGACTTCATGGGAAAAAAGGTTAAATCTACATCCTTTTAATGATCAACCTGGATGCGTGAGCTTTCGTCCGGGCGCCAGCAGTACGAAGGATACCGGAATAATGCAAACAGGCGGACCTGGATTCTCAAACCGGTTTTCCGTTATTTCCTGCAGGTGGCGTGGCGTGTGATAATCTTGTTTTTCGGGAAAAAACAAGGACATGTCGAAAAAGAATATAGCAACATACAAGTATGAATGGAACAATCTTATTATCCGCCCTCGTGTTCATGGAGCTGATTCGTACATAAAGATCAGCTATCCCATGAGATACGGTATTTACGGCGAAATCCGCATGGATTCCTATGTCTTTACCTTCCGCCCATCGGGTGAGATCAAGACCATCGCCAATATGAAAGGCGGCTGGCTCGATTCCTCGGAATGGCTCAAACGCACAATTGGCAACGACTGGATCTATTTCTCCGCCGGCGGTTACACAGGAGCTGTTGATTTCATAGGTGAATACTACATTCCATATCTATCTTATGAAAGCAACTCGATATTCGGGGCAGACAGGTTCAAGGCTCCCGAGGTCCGGGAAATGATAACAGCGTGGGAAAGGCTGCACAAAACGATCTGTGAATCCTTGCAAAACGACTCTCCGCCTTCCGCCATAAGGGCCTTCTTCGAAAAAATCGCCCCAATGTCACCCGCTGCATTGCAAGCAAGGGCCGATAAATTTCACTGCATAACAGACGGTATCGTGTCCGTGCTCCCACCTGACAGCAGGCACGTTGAATACGAGGTGATACCGGTGAACATCTCCGGGGGATGCTTGTATAAATGCCGCTTTTGCAGAGTGAAAAACCACAAAAAATTTTCCGTCTTTCCCCCAAAAGAGGTGGAACGCAAGATAGATGAAATGGCCGAATTCCTGGGACCTGAAGCAGCAAACATGCCTGCATGCTTCCTGGGCCAGCATGATGCGCTGCTGGCCGGTGAAGAATCGATAATACACGCCGCAATCTACGCCTATGAGCGGTTCGGCATGGCAAAAGCAAACATCAAGGAACCGAAACTCTTCCTGTTCGCTTCTGCCGACGCTTTGCTTTCAGCGAGCCATAATCTCTTCGGTGAGTTGAACAAGCTGCCGTTCATGACATATATCAACGTGGGCTTGGAATCAGCAGATACCCAGACCCTTGCCAGGCTGGGGAAACCTATCAGCAAAGAGAAGGTCAGGGCCGCATTCAAAAGGATGATGGATATAAACAGGACCCATCCGAACATAGAAATAAGCGCCAACTTTGTAATCGGAGAGGATCTGCCGGAAAATCATGAAGCATCAATCCTTGAAATGATAGAAAAGGAGGTGCCACGCCCGTATCCCAAGGGAACAATCTACCTCTCCCCTCTCGGTCCCTATTCCTCCAGGGACCGGTTCATAAACAATTTCATAGCATTTAAAAATGCGTGCAGGCTCCCTGCGTTTCTCTACCTTATCCAGAGGCTATAGTCACATCTGACGGTCAACTTGTGGCTGTTATTTTTCCCGTCCACGGACGGCTTCCATGGCCTTTCTGAATGCTTCGCTGACCTGCCTGCTCGCAACGGCAGCCTGCCTCAAAGCCTCAGCAACATCCATCAAACCGTTTTTCCCGGCTTCATCCGCCCAGCGCAGATACGTCTCAATATGATCATCATTATGGCGTATCCAGTGCTCACAAAGCTTTTCAAGTTTCTGGCTTATGGACATGGAGGTATCGGGTGATCCTGCTGGTTCGTGGTGATGGCCGTGGTTATGGCCTTGGTCGTGATCATGATCGTTGTGTTGGTTTTCATGATGGCTCATATTATTTCTCCCGTATTTTGATAAGCTTCTGAATCCGCAAGTATTCTCCGTACACCAGCGAAAAACGCTTTTTTACGAGACGGGGGAGGGCTTCCCCTCCCCCGCCATTTGAAATAAATTCAAATGGTTCCACCCCCACCCCCGGCCGGGGCTAAACCGCCCACGGCCGGTTGATGGACTTTTTACGAGTCCATCAGATATGCAAAAAAATTCTTCATGATATTTCAGCAATACCGCAAAAACCGAGCAGATCTTTCACCTCGCGCTGTTTTAGGTATCTCCACCTGCCAGAGGGCAGCTCTCCAAGCTCTATATTGGCGACCCTGACCCTATGCAATCGGGTAACCCTATACCCGAGATACTTGCACATCCTCCTGATCTGGCGTTTTCTCCCTTCCCTGAGAACAATCGAAAAGGTGTCAGGCGAAATCCTTTCCACATGCGCCTTGCGTGTCATCCTCCCGTTTAGGGGCACACCCGCCGACATCCTGGCCAAGGCCCGGTCATCTATGGGCCTGTTAACGGTCACCAGATACTCCTTCTCATGGTCATAAGACGGGTGGCACAGCCGCTGGTGCAGGCGGCCATCGTTTGTCAACAGAAGAAGACCGGTTGAATCCCTGTCAAGGCGCCCCACCGGATATATTCGTTCGGGGATATCGACCAGGTCCAATACGACCTTCTTATCATAATGCCTGCAACTCGTAATATAGCCAGCGGGCTTGTTCAGCATGGCATAAATATATTTCACCCGCCTGTACACAGGTTTGCCATCCAGCTCCACCCTGTCTGTTTCAGGGTCCACGCGAGTCCCCAGGATTGTGACTACGCGCCCGTTAACAGAGACTCTTCCTGCACGTATATACTGCTCTCCCTTCCTCCTGGAACAGACTCCTGCATCAGCAAGATATTTCTGCAACCTTACCATGCAAATCCCTCATGGAAACATGGAAACTTATTATTGTCACCTACCCAGGCCATCATCCAGAATCGAGATCCAAGAGATCCAAAGACTTACGTCCTGTAGTCAGCATTGATTTTTATGTAATCCACTGTGAGGTCGCATGTGAGAACCCACCACGAAGCACTACCAGAACCGAGATCGATCCTTATTCTGTACTCCGGCCTTCTCATAACCTCGGCTGCAACCCTTTCAGCCTCCTGGCCGGTGCCAAGGCCTTGCTTCACGACCTGAACATCCTCGAACCATATAGATACTGAAGCAGGATCGAACCGCACTCCGGATTTTCCAGCTGCGGCAAGTATTCTTCCCCAGTTGGGATCACATCCGAAAAGAGCCGTCTTGACCAGGGGAGAATCCGCAATGCTGTATGCCACGGCCCTGGCGTCATCCTTCACCGGGGCCCCGGTTACCTCCATGGTAACACACCTTGTAGCTCCCTCGCCGTCCTTGACTATCTGACGGGCCAGTTCCGATAAAAGCCCTGTCAGGTGCCCGCAAAATACATCAAAATTATGCCCGGTACCAGCATCTATCCCTGAGAGGCCGTTTGCAAGGGCGATCACGGTATCGTTGGTACTGGTGTCGCCGTCAACTGTTATCCTGTTGAAAGAGGCATCCACGGCCGCCCTGAGGGCCTTGTCAAGCCGGTCCGCAGGCAGGCGTGCATCAGTACAGACAAAACAGAGCATAGTGGCCATATCCGGCCTGATCATTCCCGCTCCCTTTGCAATGCCCATGACATTATATGTTCCATCCTTGCCTGACTCGGTCCTTGTTGCGATCTTGGGAAATGTATCAGTAGTCATTATGGACTCAGCAAAATCATCAAAACCTCTGGCCGAGAGTCGTTTCACTAATTCAGGGACCGAATCGACGATCTTCTTTACGGGAAGCGGCTGTCCTATAACCCCCGTGGAAGCCGCCAGGACCTCTGCTTCTTCCATATGTAAAATCCGTGCCACTGTCCTGGTTGTTTCAACAGCATCTTCATAACCCTGCTCCCCGGTGCAGCAGTTTGCACAGCCACTGTTTGCGATAACCGCCCTGCACACCCCTCTGGATACACGCTCCATGTCCAAAAGCACAGGTGCGGCCTTCACCCTGTTTTGCGTGAAAACCGCAGCTGTCATACAGGGAACCTCGGAAAATATCAACCCAAGGTCCTTGCCCTCTTTCTTTATTCCCGCGTCTATACCGGCTGCCATGAACCCCTGTAACATATTGTCCCTCCATTAGAAACAGATGTAGAATCTTGCCTTGATTAACGTTTTCCTATATCTGAAACTGCAATCATATAGAACCAAAACCAATGATATGCAAAAAGAATCACAAGGAAAGATAAGCTATCGTATGCCCAACTTCAAGCTGACAATCGAATACGATGGAACAGATTTCCATGGATGGCAGGCGCAAAAAGGATTGCGCACGGTCCAGCAGGAGATTGAAAAGGCCCTTTCGATAATGTGCAAAGAACCAGTGCGCATTACAGGCTCCGGAAGGACCGACGCAGGCGTGCATGCCTTGGGCCAGGTGGCCAACTTCAAGGTTCAAACAAACATAACTCCTGTTGCCTTTGTGGCGGGCCTGAACAGCCTTCTTGCCCCTGATGTATGCATCAAAGAATGCCAGGTAGTGCCAGATACCTTCCATGCCCGTTTTGATGCAAAATCAAAGACCTACCTGTACAGAATTCTGAACAATCCAGTAAGGTCGGCTGTTTTGCGCCGCTATACATGGCATATAAAAAAAAAGCTCGACACGGATGCCATGAGAAGCATTCTGTCTGCCTGGGAGGGGACCCATGATTTCGCGGCCCTTGAAAACACCGGAAGCCCCAGGTCAAATACCATAAGGACGGTCTTCAAAAGCAGTATAATCGAAAAGGACGGCGGGATAATAGAGTTCAGGGTCACGGCAAACGGTTTTTTGAAAAATATGGTGAGAAACAT
>CAYVIE010000056.1:0-16812 GCA_964451355.1 uncultured Desulfobacteraceae bacterium | reverse complement strand
CGGTGCCGGCCCTTTCAAGATATTGCAGAGCTGTTTTGGGGAAGACGTCCTGGATGTCAATTTTAGAGGCGTCAGCGTATCTGTTACGGCCCGTGCGCTTTGCTGAATAGAGCGCTGAATCGGCCTTGTGAATCAGGGATTTCGAATCGGTAGCATCATCAGGCGCGCAGGCCACGCCTATGCTTGCAGTAATAGGGATTTCTGTTCCTGCATCATCTGAAAAGAACCTGGACTCATTGAGTCCGGCAAGTATCTCTTCTGCTGCAGCTATTCCTGTGGCTTTCTGATGTCCTTTAAAGATAATGATGAACTCATCGCCGGCATATCTTATTGCTATACCTTTCTTGCCCGCGCATTTTTTCAGTATACCAGCGACATGACATATAACCTGGTCTCCCACCAGGTGCCCGAACTGATCGTTTATTCTTTTCAGGTGGTCTATATCAACCATAATGAGGGTAATGGGCTTTGTCCTTATGCCTGTCCAGTCGACTTCATGGGCAAGAAAATGGTTCAGGAATCTGCGGTTTTGAAGACCGGTTAGCTCGTCTTCAAAAACAAGGAGAGCGGGATCCCTTCCTATATTCTGGAGAAAATTGAGAAATTTTCTATATTTCATCGTACTTGGCGATATGTAAAGTCGGGTTTATAAAAAAGGGGGGTTATCTAAACTAATTAAACATAGGTCAAAATAATGTGTTAAATCAACAGGAAAGTCGAGTCGTTATCGGACTTCAAAGTATTACGGCAAGCTGTATTACGAGGCAGGCAGGGGAGAGAACAAGTCGGATCTGCTTATTTGAAAAAATACATTCTGCCGGATGATATTTTCGATTGATTTAATATGAAGACAGGGGTTATACATCAAATCTGCAAAGAGCCTGTGTAAGTGTCTGAATGAGCATTAACCGGCTGATTGGCATGGATTATACGGCGGAATGGAACAGAAACAACCCATAGATTGGATAACGTTTAAGGATTTGCTTGGTACTGACGACAGGGCTGTCTGGGAGTCGGTTTTTAATGTATGGGAAAAGGCTTTTTCAGAAAGGCTTGAGGAATTGAAATCGGCTGTCAAGGCCGAAGACAAGAGCGCAGCCAAGGCCGCGGCCCATGCCGCCAAAGGTGAGGCCAGGCAGATCGCCGCACTTCATTTGGGCGATCTTCTCGCAGGAATAGAGAAGCTGGTATATGAGAATCGCTGGGAAGAAGCAGGAAAAATGGTTTCTGAAATCAGTCTTGCCCACGAGGAAGTGGTAAAGGCGATATTATCATGGAAGAAAAGCAAGCAGAGATTTTTTAAATAAATTTCATGGTTATCCTGTAACTCCCGCCGGCATGAAAAAAGGCGGCTTTTCATGCCGGCCGTTTATGTGTTTTCACGATAACATAGCCATGATAATGAATCTGTTGCGTTGATTTTATTAATACACTTGGTGATGCAGAGGTTGTTATTTCATGAAACGAGTTCTTATTGTAGACGATGACGAGGTTTTGTTGGATGTTTTGGGAAAGGGCCTTGAGCGGTACAAGGAGAAATTTGAAGCTGTTTTTGCTCAGAACGGACTCGAAGCCCTAGGAATTCTGGAAAAAGAAAAAGTGGATCTTGTTGTTACCGATATGCAGATGCCTATGATGGACGGGCTTGTTCTTCTCGCCTATATGAGGGAGAATCTTCCCGAAACCCCGTGTATCCTTATGACGGCATATGGAACCCCTGAATTAAGAAAAGAGCTCAAGGGCGAAGTTCTTTATTTCATCGACAAGCCGATCAGGGTGAACAGTCTTGCATCGGCAATTATCAAGGCGTTAAGCGACAAAAAAAACAACAAGCCCAAGGCAAGGATTGCTATTGCTGATATACTTCAGCTCATAAGGCTCGGCAAGAAGACGTGCATATTTAAGCTGAAGGCCGATAACGGCACCAGCGGGTATTTTTATTTCCACGAAGGTGAACTCTACAATGCTGTCTGGGGAAAACTTCGTGGAGACGAAGCGGTTTACGCTATGCTTGATTGCGACTCAGCAGAGCTGACATTTACCAAAGCGCCGGAGACAAAAGGGGTTAAAAAGGTCACCAAAAGCTTAGATGAGCTTATAGATATTGCCCGTAAAAAACATATTACCGTCACTTCGGATCAGGTGAGAAGAAAATAAATTAACCTAAATTAACCTCCAAATATTTAAACAAAACATACACATTTAAACTTTATATACTAGTTATACAATCTGCTATTAATGCCGAACAGATGTGTATAAGCTTTTTCATCCCGGCCCGGAAGGTGTTTTCAGGGACTTGTTGATAACCAGAGGTTATTTATTTTTGAGCTCCCATTTGACTATTTGCTTAAAGACTTTTTTGGGCATCTTGATCTGTTCGAGAAAAACCTTGGTTTCGCCTCCTCCCACATGACCCGACATTTTTACTGTTTGAAGCTCATAGCCCTCTTTATCAACACCGACCACGTCAATAGTAAAGTCATCTGATGCTCCATGATTGGTCACATGGGCTTTCAGCGTCACAAGCACGTTCTGGCTGCCTTCTTCGACATATATGGGCATGATATTTGTTACTGACAGGTTCGCATCCTTGCTGAATGTATCTTCAGGTAAAAAGATGGTTGATAATATTACCGCAATTATAGCTGCAACAGAAATTTTATGGATTTTGCTTAACAGGAAGTCAATCATTGCGCCGCCCCCTTTATTCGATATTTTAATATTGTTTGTTTTAAAAATTAAAAATTACTGATAAATAGTTGAATGCTTGAGAACTAATAGCTACTAATAGCTATGGTAACCGTCAGGCTGCAGGTCTCTCCTGTAAGAAGCAGGAAAACCATGGGAATAAGACCGATAGCCTGACTATTACAATCGCTTGGCTATAAACTTGGCTATAAATAGATGGTAACGTAAACAGTCCATCGTCCGGCCAAGGGCAGTTTAGCCCCGCCCTGGGTGAGAGTTGAACCATTTAAATTCATTTCTGATGGCCGGTGAGGTTAAATGCTCTCCCGCCTGGTAAACTTTCATGGTTAGCTCCCAATCTCCCGCCCCACACATTAAAATAAGGCTTTTCCCCTCGGCCCTGGAGGTGGTTTCACCGTAAAAGCATTTTAGGCTTTTACTACTTCGGGATCATCAAAAATTGAATGTTTGAAAAGGCCCTTGTCATAGTTCAATATGCATACATATTTTTAATATATAATCAAAAAAAGGGGGAATTTGTCAATAAGGAAAGGGAGAGTTTCAAAACCCTTTAAAAATACTTTGCATTCGTATGCGTGAAAACTCAGCTGCATTGTGATCCGTCAATGAGGGAGGGGGTGTCAGGCTCGGCATTGTTTTGATAAGGTGGCGGATAAGCGCTATCTTGATCGATTTTACCATGTTTGCCGTGAACGCTGTTGTGTCAAGCGGTTCCTTCCTGCCATCCCGGCTCGGGGCGCCAGCGGATCTGGACCAGGAAGGGCGGCTGTGTTTTCTCATATTCAGGGCCCAAGCATTTTTCTTATTCAACGGCCTCCAGGTGAAGCATCCAGCCTCAACCCTTTTTACGGCACGAATTTTTTTAAAGCTATTTCGTGAGATAATTCAGTCTATTAACTGCACCTCATAATATATGGTATAGCGGGAAAGTATATCGGCAATCCTTTTTTCTATTTCATCTATGCTCGTATCGGCACTTGGTCTGATGCGAATGGTAACTTTTGTCCCGTGAATCTTGTCTTCACCCACACTGATATCGACTTCTTCAACCATATCGCCCAGTTTTTCGAGTTCCTTCTGGTAGACCCGCCGTGTTGCATCCCATCTCAAAGCGGGTTTGAAAATTTTGCCGACAGGCGTCAGCGGGATTTGCTCTGTGATGACTATTTCTTTGGGGACAGCTGCTTTTTCGCCTATATGCTTTTGAGCCCACTCCATAATTTCTTCTTCTGAAAGTTTTGTATCTTCTGCAACCTGCACGTATGCCACAGGCACTTCCCCGGCATGGGGATCAGGACGCCCCACAGCGGCAACCATCTTTACCTTCGGCATCTTGTATATGGGTTCTTCAATGGTTGCTGGATCTATGTTGTGGCCTCCCCGGATAATTAGTTCTTTTTTTCGACCGGTGAGCCACAGATATCCGTCTTCATCAAGCCTTCCCAGATCGCCTGTGTTGAAAAAGCCGCCAGGAAGCCATATCCCGCTGTTGTGCCTTTCTTCCACGTAACCTTTGAATATATTGGGACCTGAAATGGCGACTGTTCCTATTTCACCTGGTTCAGCATCCCTTATATAGTTTCCAGCCTCATCGGTTATTACCACTTTGAGACGCTGGTAAGGCATCCTGATGCCGACACTTCCTATTTTACGTTCACCGTCTTTGGGATTTATCGCTGATGCCACCGCACCTTCAGTAAGACCATATCCTTCCAGGATCTTCATGCCGGTATGGGCTTCAAACCTTTTGAAAAGTTCAACGCTCAAAGGTGCGGCGCCACATATTACGTATCGCAGGCTGGATATGTCAGATCCATCCACATCTATGTCAAGGAGCATTGATAGTATGGTGGGAACAGCCGAAAAAGTTTCAGCCCGGTACAATTCCACTATCTTGTAAAAGTTTTTAATAACTCCAGGATCCCTGTAGCCCATGGGTGACAGCATGACCACATGGCCTCCGAATGCAAAGGGAGCCAGCCCTGTAACCATTGTGCCGTTACAATGAAACAGGGGTAGTCCACACAAAAGTGTAGTGCCTCTGTCAAGTCCGCCCATTATTCTCAAGTCATGAGCCATCACAACTTCGTTGTAGTGAGTCCTGCGGGCAAGTTTGGGTGTTCCTGTGGTCCCTCCTGTATGATACAATGAGGCAATTTCATCTTTTTCTATCTCTCTTTTGAATGTAAACCGGTCAGCTGGATATTTGTCTATAACCGAGTCATACCCTATGATATTTTCATTCTCATCACTTTCACCCATGATCCTGACGACATACTTCAGCGAAGGGATCATTTTTCTTATGGAATCGACCTTTTTCCAGATATCTGTTCCAGGAAGATCCGCCAGGGTTACCAGAACCTTGGTACGTGCGGCTGTGCATATCTCTTTGATTGTAGCGGCTTCAAGAAGCGGATTTATCGGGTTTGCAATACCTGCTGCTTCTGCTCCCCAAAGTACATAATGGGTTTGAGGGATGTTAGGCAGAATGTAGGTCACAACATCTTGCGGGCCGATGCCTAAATCAGAAAAGAGGTTTGCTGTCTGGCGTATCCGACCGATCAGGGTTGAATAGTCGATTTTGACCGGCTGATCGTATGTCTCGCCATTGAGTATGAAGCTTAAAGCTGTTGCTTTCGGATTGACAGCGGCACCTTTTTCAAGAAGCTCAATCGTGTTTTTTTCCTTAACCCTTTGTTCAATGGGCACTTTTTCTATTTCTTCTATATCGGCGATTCCCCGGATAATGAATTCGTCTGACATGTCTCCTCCTGTTATCTGGTATGGTCAGTACAGGAATCCATACTCTCTGTGCCAGTTGAATTAAAATATCATATTTTTTGAATATAATTCAAACTAAAAATGTTATTAGAAAAAATGATCTGATCTTGCAATACATTTTTATCAAGGAGAAGCACTGTCCGAAATGATAAACGCAAGGTGCTTGTTGCGCTAAAACCTTGGCGATTCAAGCACCACGTCCCGGGTATTATGGCAGGGCAGGCAGCCATGGGCAGCCTGTTCTTATGGCTGATTATTATCGGCCGGTCGGCTTCGTGTATCCGGCATACGGGAAAACGCTTAGAGCTTCAGGATTATCATTAAAAAATATGCTTGAACGGGTAATCTTTTTGTGATCAATAAAAAAACTCGCATTTAAAATATCAGGAAGGGGATGGGGTCCCCCTATACAAACCGCCTGCAGACCGCTTTACGGGCTGATGACTCCTGCATTAGTCAGACATTGATGCGGGGGCGATCCGGCCGGGCAAAGCGGTTTTTTTTATGTCGTTTTACCGCTTAGCCGGATACTTACATATGATGGACTCGTAAAAAGTCCATCAGCCGGCCGAGGGCGATTTAGCCCCGGCCGGGGGTGGGGGTGGAACCATTTGAATTCATTTCAAATGGCGGGGGAGGGGAAGCCCTCCCCCGTCTCGTAAAAAAGCGTTTTCGCTTTTTTACGAGATCATCACATATGACAGGATGAAACGGAGGAAAAAAAGATGGCCACGAGTCTTGCAATTATCGTGATATTCGGTCTCTGTGCTGATTATATTTTCCGGAAGATTAAACTGCCGGGTCTTGTTGGAATGCTGATTGTTGGAATCCTGGCCGGGCCATACGTGCTCGACTTGATGAGTCCTGAAATGATGAATGTATCGGCTGATTTCAGGATGATAGCGCTTATTGTGATTCTTTTGCGTGCTGGTTTTGAATTATCGCGGGAGACACTAAACAAAGTAGGACGAGCCGCCCTGACAATGAGTTCTGTGCCGGCGCTTTTCGAGATAGCTGCTGTAACCGTTGTGGCTCCCAGGCTTCTTCACATAAGCACCCTTGAAGCTGCTATCCTTGGCGCTATCCTTGGAGCTGTATCCCCGGCGGTTGTTGTGCCTTTGATGATAGATTTCATGGACAGGGGAAGGGGGGCAAAAAAAGGGATTCCAACATTAATACTGGGGGCCTCATCCGTTGATGATGTTTTTGTAATTGTTCTTTTTTCCATATTCCTGGGGATGTATGGCGGAAAGGAAGTGAATATATGGGCGAAACTTGCAGAGATACCTGTATCCATCACTCTTGGCATTCTGGTTGGTGTTATTGCGGGCTATATTCTGTACCGTCTTTTTTTGAAATATGATTTCAAACCGCCCAAGCGGACCCTGGTTGTAATGGGAGTTTCCATCTTTCTTTGCTGGCTTGAGAAGGCCGCTGAACAATGGGTTCCCATTGCAAGCCTGCTGGGAGTGATGGCAATCGGTTTTATAATATTGGAAAAGGCCGAACCGATCGCTCACATGATTTCCCAGGAATTGAAGAAATTATGGGTTTTTGCTGAACTTCTCCTGTTCGTGCTCGTGGGGGCGCAGGTTAATATTCATGTAGCCTGGAAAGCGGGTCTGGCAGGACTTGGAGTTATCGGTATAGGTTTGATCTTCAGAAGCATAGGCACCTGGATATCCTTGATGGGTACTCCATATGACTGGAAAGAGAAGCTTTTTTGTGTGATAGCATATATCCCGAAAGCCACGGTGCAGGCTGCAATAGGTGCTGTCCCCCTGGCGGCCGGTGTTGCCTCCGGCCAGGTGATACTGGCGGTTGCGGTCCTGTCGATTCTTGTTACAGCACCGCTCGGAGCCATCGGTATCATGATAATGGGGGAGAAAATACTAGATTATGGCGAAGCGTCTCCGTATAGTTTTAAAAAGCTCAGGGAAACTCTAGGACTGCCCAGGGTAGGAGAAAGGGTACGCAACAAAAAGGATCAGTCGGTATGGAAGGTGATTGAGGAGCGGGAAATCTGGCTAAGGAGACATGCTGAGTGTGAAGAAACAGGCAGGACAGACAAGATGCCTGCAATAGAATTGAAATTGTGGAATGAACAAAGTGCAAACGGTCCTGGAACAGGCAAGACAACAACGGTGCGTTTTACAATGAATGATCCGGAATTCAGTTCTGATTGGGAAATAATCTACGACTGGTAGCAGGTCTGGCGTTCTTGAAACAATCAGCGACAGACACGGATTTAAGCAAAACCGGCAGTGTGGCGTGACTTGCCTGTTTAGAGCGCATTTGTGCATGCCATGGTAATATCGCGTGAGAATCAAACCCGCTTGTCGCCACATGGTGAATTTGTTTGATGTGCTGATCGATTGTTTGATATATCAATTAAACTTTGATCTATCCTTCCGTTGTTGGAGCCGTTTGTAAAACAAACAGGAAACCGTTATGCACTTTCAGGTATCAGGTGTGGATTCGCCTTTATGGCTTCCTCCCTTGGCTGCTTTTGTAATATCATTTTTCACATCCATGGGCGGTGTTTCAGGGGCATTTTTGCTATTGCCATTCCAGGTTTCCTTTTTGGGTTATACAGCTCCATCTGTCAGCGCTACAAACCAGCTTTTCAATATAGTAGCAATTCCAGGAGGGCTCTACAGGTACTGGAAAGAGAGAAGAATGGTATGGCCCCTGGCTGCTATCGTCGCAGCAGGTACCCTTCCTGGTGTTTTTATAGGTGCGTTAATAAGGATTTATTACCTGCCGGATTCAAGAAATTTCAAGTTATTTGTGGCATGCATTCTTTTGATCATAGGCGGGCGTATGGCTTATGATCTTGTTCACAGATGGGTAAAGGGGAAGGCCGCCGGCAATGACGCCGAAGATGGATTCCATAAAGCTGTAATCAGGTCTTCCAAAGAAAACGGAAAGGTAAATGAGAATCGCTGCCGGTTTTCAACCTCTATTGTGAAATTCGACGCCAGGTCCCTTGTTTACAGATTTTTTGATAAGGATTATGTGGTTCCTGTCTGGGCTGTGTTTTTTCTCAGCCTGGTTGTTGGAGTTGTGGGAGGAGTTTACGGAATCGGCGGCGGATCGATAATGGCCCCGTTTTTTGTTTCAATCCTGGGCCTTCCGGTTTATACGGTTGCGGGCGCAGCGCTTATGGGAACTTTTGTCACATCTGTTTTCGGGGTAGGTTTCTACCAGGGGATATCTTTTTTTATACCGGAATTAGCAGTTGGACCTGACTGGTTGCTGGGTATGCTTCTTGGTGTAGGAGGGACAGCAGGAATATATTGCGGTGCGCGTTTTCAGAAATACGTTCCTGCCGATGGTATTAAATTTATGCTCGCAGTTATTATGTTTTTCATTGCGATAAGATATGTTGCTGCTTTCATATCCTGACCGCTTTTAATAAGCTTTCATGATTATTCTGAAACCACTCCCGTGAATAAAAATTTGCTTCGTTGTCACACGGCTTTTCGGCTATTGCCGAGGTAACGCCTGAATAATGTGTTGTTGATCTTTGATGGATTTTTTACGAGTCCATCATGTAATGACGGAAATAGCAAAATGAAAGAACGTGCCATGGCACTGTTTGTACAATTACCTGTTCCTCAACAGGGTTTTGGGCTGCGCACAGGTAATACCCCTCTGGCAGCTGCAGCCATCAGGCTATCTTCTTTTTGCCCGGAAATCAGCCGAATTGAAATTCTGGATCAGGAACACGCCACATATCTTGGGGATGCCGCTATCTGCAATATGTTGTCAGAGCGAGTTCCGGAAATCCTTGCCTTTACAGTATATGCGTGGAACGTGGAGAGAAGCGCATATATAGCCGGCAGGGTTAAGGACCGAATCGGTTGCAGGACAGTTTTTGGCGGGCCGGAATTGACAGATGAAAAACATCCAATATTAGAACGGGAAGGTTATGACCTTTGTGTTGTTGGTGAAGGTGAAACTGTAGTCGGAGAAATATTAGGCCGGCGGTTTTTTGGACAAAAGATCTTTGCTCCTCCGTACGAGGATTTCACCAGGGCGAGCAACCCATATCTTTCAGGAATTCTTGATCCAACGATTGATTCGGTGATCTATCTGGAGGGGCAGCGGGGATGCCCTTACCGGTGTAGCTTCTGTTTTTACCATAGATCGAAAAAAGGTGTGATGCACGCCCGGCAAGGGGTTATACTCGATGCCGTTGCATATGCCATAAACAGTGGTGTCCAGGAAGTATGCTTCATAGATCCATGCCTGACGGCCAGGCGGGATATCAGACAACTCCTTGATAGAATCGCGGCAATAAACAAGGGCGGGCTGGTCTCCCTCACAGGCGAGTTGAGAGCTGAGGATGTGGATGATGATTTGGCCGCTCGTTTTGCTGCCGCTGGTTTTAGTGGCTTCGAGGTTGGTCTTCAAACGGTCAATCCAAAGGCTGCGGCAATTATGCGCAGGTCAACTCATCTTCCGTCGTTTGTATCCGGGATCCACGCCCTGAGGAAATATGGTATAACACCGCGGATCGATCTTATAGTTGGGCTTCCAGGTGATGATCCTGAGGGGTTTATGGAGTCGGTAGATTTTCTTGCCGAATCCGGATTAACCGATGACATACAGGTCTTTGTTTTGTCCGTGTTGCCAGGTACGCGATTCAGGAAACAAAGCAAGCAGTTAGGCCTGATTTATGAGACCACACCTCCATATTTTATAAAATCGACCCCCAATTTTTCCGAACATGATATCTATGAAGCGATATGCTACGCAGAACAACGGCTTGATATTTCGATCAATCCTCCATGGCCTCTTGATCTTTCCTTTGTATTCAGCACTGAAAACAAAAAAAGAATAATACATGATTTCCCCGTGGTGGTTGGAGGCATGAATTATATTTATAAAATAGTGTTTATGAATTCACGGAATCCAGAAGAGTATGTAGATATCGTGAACATGCTTACCCACCCCTATCAGATTCTCGTAGTTGAAAAGGATTTTGACCCTGCTGGACTGAAGAACCTGCTATCCATGGCGACACAATGCAATCCGTTTACGCCATTTGAGGTGGTCTTTTATGGGCCGCGAAATATTCCTGACACAAACAGCCTTCTTGACTCCATAAAACTGAAGCGGCCCAGTTATTTGGATTTGGACGACCGCTACAGGTACAGCATGCCTGGTAACAGGGCGGTGATGTTCACACTGGTATCCAGTGATCTTGAAATCGTGTTTGATGGTCCGATGCAAAGGCAGATTTACTGGTGGCGGGAAAAGGCCATGCCCGGCTTTAGCCATATTGAAAGCTTGTGTCATCTGGACGGGATTTTGATTGATACACCGGTTGATCCTGAGATTATCTGCGCCTGGCAAGATGAACATCTTGATGCGGATGAGCTTGTTGCTTTTACCTTTGTTGACCCTGTGTGCCAGGTCAGATGGATTGAAAAGACTGATCCTGAATCATATAGCCCGAAGCTCTCCATGATGTTTGGGAAGATAAAGCATGAAAGGACCACGGGAAAGCAGGCATAATAGACTCGTGAAAAATCCATCCATACGGCTTCTGTATTCAGTATGTCATCGGTTTTTATCCCAACCCTATTTTATGTGTCATATTGCGGGCTTTTTCACGTAGCTTCAATCCTGAGACCCATGCTCTCCATTTTTCGAACTCAAGGGTAGTATAGCTTTGCAAGGCACGTAACTCACGCGGCAACATGATCGGGATAGAAAAACCTTTTATCGTGTTTGATCCATTCCTGGACCTGATCGGCATTTTCGATTGTTTTTGCGCCTCATCGACAAGGAAGTGGAGGCGGTTTAATATATTGACTTCGCTTATCCCCGCATCCATGTCTATGGGAAGCAGGTTCATTTCCGGAAACATTTCCTTGAGCTTTTTTTCCATTCCCTTGCCTGTAATATGATTGGAAATACATCCGAAAGGCTGTATACAGACAATATTGTTGGTTCCCTGCCTCAGCATGGCGATTATTTCAGCGGTGAGCAGCCAACCCTCTCCAGCCTGATTCGCAAGGCTTACGACCTGTTCGGTTATCTCAGCAAGCTCGCGCAAGTCATGATCTTTCTGGTAGAACTTGAACTCACGCATCACGCGATCAATAAGGCCGAGGTGATATTTAGTATAGATTTCAAGAAGTTTGTATCTTATCCTATCTTGTATGGAACGTTTAAAATAGGCCTTTTGGTCATATGTTTCATTGATAAAGCGCTGTGCAAAAAAATTCTGGATAGGGGGCAATACCACTTCAACCCCCTGTTCTGTTAGCCACTCTATTATATCACCCCCCGCAAAAAAATTATATTTTACAAAGATTTCTCCAACGATACCTATTCTTGGGATAGGTTTATCTTCAATATCGATATTGTTGAATTCTGTTACCGCCTTTTTCAACAGGCTCAAAAGATAATCGAAATCTGCATTTTCTATTCCTGTCTCCATCAATGAAAGATATTTGGCATGAAGATGCTTTGCGCTTCCAGGATCCTTTTCCCTGACCCTGATGGAAAGATACATCCTGGCCAAAGGGTCTGCAAAGACAACACCAAGAGCGATCCGCTTGAAAAGTTCTTTCTCATCTATGACAAATCCGGGCTGAGGATTTAATTCTTCGTTTGATATGGCTACTACGGGAACATCCTCAAGTCCTGCGTCAACCAACCCTTTTTTGATCAGTGACACATACGCCGATGCCCTGCATTGGCCGCCTGTTTGTGTCAGGATGACGGCAGTACCGGCAGGATCGTAACGTCCTGAACGAAACGCTTTTATGATATCACCACAGACAAGTACTGCAGGGTAGCACATATCGTTGTTGATGTTTTTAAGACCCCATTCCACAGATTCCCTGTCCTGGGGAGGTAATACCTGGGCCTTGTAACCAAGAGCCCTGAAGCCCGAAGGGATAAGAGGTGAATAAAAAGGCGAGAAGAAAGGAACGATAAGGGTCCGTTTTCTATCTTTGCTGGTAAACACCCGATTTATGATTTTTCTGGCTCGTTTCTTATTGTTGTTATTGTAACGGCCAGCTTGTTGGAGCTCTTTTGCAGCCTCAAGCATTGATCTCAGTCTGATCTTTACCGCTCCGAGGTTGGTTATTTCATCCATTTTGATAAGAACATGAAATTTACCGCTTTCGCTCAGGATCTCTTTTATTTCATCCACAGAAATAGCGTCAGGGCCGCATCCGAACGAAGTGAGATGTACAAACTGTGCATAAGGGGACATCGCAACCCATTTGGCGGCAGCATATAGCCTGTTGGTATAACTCCACTGGGTCAATACATTGATTTCCTTTAATGACGCCGAAGTTTCGTCCACAGGTAGTGCGGCTTCACTGATTACATCGACCCCCAACTGGGCAAGAAGATTGGGAATACCGTGATCCACAAGGGGATCATGGTGGTATGGCCGGCCTGCGAGCACCACGAAGATTCTTTGTTGTTTCTCGGCCTTTTCTATAATGTCCCTGGCCGCTGATTTCAGCCTGTCGCGGAAGTCTGCCTGGGCTTTTAATCCCTTTTCAACACCTGCTGCCACTTTCTGGTAATCGATTCCAAACCTGTTGAAGAAAAGGTAGAGCTGGTCTTTAAGGAGATTTACGTCTTTGAAACTGATCGCCGGATTGTCTATAGGGACGTTGAATTTCTGTTCGGGACATACAGCACTTTTCAGCAGATCGGGATATCCTGTTACCACCGGACAATTATAAGAGTTAAGGGCGTGATCGTATTCATTGTATTCATAAACAACGGTTGGATAAAATATTCTATCCACATTTTTCTCCACCAGATCAAGAATATGTCCGTGGGCGAGCTTGGCGGGGAAACAGATATTTTCTGACATGACAGTGGGCGCTCCCTTTTCATATATCCTGAACGTGGATTTTGAAGAAAGAACTACCCTGAATCCACATTCAGTCAAAAATGCGCACCAGAACGGAAAATTTTCATACATATTCAGACAGCGCGGTATTCCATATACCAGAATCGGTTCGGTTTCGGGCTCCATATTTCTGTTAAAGAGCAACTGCAACTGTTTTTCGATAAGGTTTACGCCTTTTTCCCTGGAATCCGGGTTGTTGCTGAAGTATCGTTCGCACCTGTTGCCGGTATAAAAAGAATTCCCATTGTCAAAGGTTAGTTTCAGAACAGAGCAGCGATTTTCGCATCCCTTGCAGCGGATCTCCTTTCTGGAAAAATTTCCTTCATTCTCAAGCTGATCTAAAGAGAGCGGCTTTCCACGATTCGAATAAAGATTTATACTGGAAGCGGTAGTGTCGCCCGAATGCGAATCAATTTTATCATTCAATCCCGCATGGTGATTGGCGATGGCTGACAGGGCCGCGCCGTATGCTCCCATCAACTCCGAGATATCCGGCTTTACCACTTCTTTTCCAATCAGCAATTCCAGTGCCCGCAGAACCGCGGGATTTTTGAACGTACCGCCTTGTACAACGATCCTGTCACCGAGAATGTCAGGGTTCTTCAGTTTCAGTACCTTGTAGAGGGCGTTTTTGATTACAGAATATGCAAGACCAGCGGAAATATCCGGAATCTGTGCTCCCTCCCGGAGCGCCTGCTTGACCCTGGAGTTCATAAAGACAGTGCAACGCGTTCCCAGGTCAAATGGTGCAGCCGCCTTGCAGGCGAGGCTGGCGAATTCATTAACCTGGTATCCGAGTGAACGGGCAAAAGTCTCGATAAAGGAACCACAGCCTGACGAACATGCTTCGTTGACATGTATTTCCGAAACAGATTGATCCTGAGTGAATATGGCTTTCATATCCTGGCCGCCTATATCGAGGATAAATGTAACATCTGGTTCGAAAAATCTGGCAGCCCTGTAATGCGCCATGGTTTCAACAATCCCGTCATGCAAGCCGAAGGCCGCACGTATAAGTCCTTCACCATAACCGGTTGCAGCACTGCGAACAATCCTGGGGCTGAATCCGGCTTCTGAAAATTTTTTTCTTGCTTTGGCTAATCCAGTTTTAAAAGCATTAATAGGGTCACCGTTGTTCGGGATGTAGTAGGAGAATACCAATCTCCCTTGTTCATCGATAATGACAATCTTTGTTGTGGTCGAACCAGAATCGACACCTAGAAAAAGATTACCGCCTTTTACATCGGAGAGTTCAATCCTTGGAGCCTTATCTTTCTGGTGCCTTTGTTCCCATTGTTTGAATTCTTCCTCATTCCTGAAAAGAGGCGACAGCCTTTTATGAAATTTTTTCGAATCAGGTGCGGCGGATTCTATCATGAAACTCAGAGCGCTCAGCCTGGCGCGGAAGGATTTACCATTTCGCACCATGGCGGCTCCCAGCGCGGGAATCAATTCAGGATGCTTGGGAAGAACAAAATCATCCGGATCTTCAATCTCAAGCAGTTTAATAAATGACTTGCGCAAGGCAGGATAAAAGCTTAGCGGTCCTCCGCCAAACATTATCTTTTTTCTTATTTCCTGGCCTCTTGAAAGCGCAGTGATAACCTGGATCGCCACTGCATGGAATATCGAGGCGGCGATATCCTTTCGTGAAACGTTGCGGCTCAGAAGAGCCTGGATATCAGTTTTGGCAAAGACACCGCAACGTGATGCTATGGGATAGATTTGATCGGACTTTTCTGCGAGGGTGTTCAACTCTTCCAAGTCCACGTTCAAAATAAGGGCCATTTGATCGATAAAAGCCCCGGTTCCACCGGCGCAGCTGCCATTCATCCTGATGTCAGGCCGGCCCTTGCCATCGAAAAAAATGATCTTTGAATCCTCTCCGCCGATTTCGATGAAAGTTGAAACCTCGGGGAAGAATTTTGTTATATAGTTTGCCGAACCAACAACTTCCTGTACAAACGGAAGGCCTAAAGCTTCAGCAACCCCCATGCCGGCAGATCCGGTGACAGCTATATCTATCTCAATATCACCAAGTTCAGAGGCAGCCTCCTTTAAAATATCCATCATTGTTTCGACAGTCTTACCCTGGTGACGCCGATATCGGGAAAAGACCATCGTCCCTTGCTTGTCTATGATCACTGTTTTGGCGGTTGTCGACCCGATGTCAATCCCTGCGAACCATGGTTCATTGTTTTTTGGGGTCATGATAATCTTTTCTCCGTATTTGATGCTGTATTTTTATGCTCGGCATTACGATTGTTTGTCCAAACATAATCCCTGATGGAACAAAATGTATCCACAAAACAGACCAGCAACGACTCAGGATATAGAGGCGGTATAATGGTAAGCGGCCACATATGTTTCAATATGATATCTTTTTCTTTTTCGGTTAATGGAGTGATTTTTTGAGCGTTTTCAAAGGCTATATTGTGGTGTCTGAATCCATGTAGCTTGGGCCCTTCCCGCAACCAGTCATAAAAAAACAGATCATGGAGCAACGCGCCTCTGATAATGGCCTTGCAATCCAGGGAAAGCCGTTTACCCAAGATAAAACTTATCCAGGCCACTTCCTTGACATGATCAAGCCTTGTCTTTCCCCTATGATGCACGTAGTCGTCTAATCGGGCTATTTCCGGCCTCTTGAGCAAGGTTGCAGCCGTGTTGTTGAATTCGGCCTCCCATCTGTTCCTATCTTCAGGTTCAATGGAAAAAAAATGTTTTAAAACGGTCACCAGGAAATCCACACTCATTGCGAGGGTTACAATTACTCCAAACAGGTTTTTAGCAAGGGGAGGCATTTTAGCAGTTATGGATAAATAAAAGGGCAGGACAACATATTCGAATGCAAAAGCAAGTAATATCCAGTAGATACTGAACTTGACACAGATAATCCCCTTGTAATTGAGGGGTTCATCCGAGTAATCCCAGAGGCGCTTGTTGAAAAGGCGAAGAGCTGTCAGGCCAGACATAAGTTCCAGGCCGGTAGTTACAAGGAGATAGACAATGATTTTTAAAATGAAGGGGCTACCGTGTATAAGCCTTGCCGAAACCGCAAGAACCACTGCCCCGGTTCCGTAGAGTGGCAGGTAAGGACCTGACAAGAGCCCTGGGTTTATAAATCTTTTGTTTGCCAGTGTGCGGTATACAACCTCAAGCAACCAGCCTGCAATGGAAAAAAATGAGAAACAAAAAAATATGTCTATCAATTCGGAATTCATCTCATGTCCCTGCGGCAAATCGACATATCGGATGCAATGTGATTTGTTCGTACTCCTTTTTCTTATTGAAACCGTTTTGTATTTTTCCCGGGATCAAAGTAGTTATGACCCATGAAATGTCAAGGCGGTCAGGAATAATGCGGTTAGCCCAAGTTTAACAGGTAGTTTTTAAAAAGCTGTAATATCAATCTGTTGCAT
>CAYVIE010000055.1:0-17117 GCA_964451355.1 uncultured Desulfobacteraceae bacterium | reverse complement strand
ATGCTATACCACCGAATTGACGTGCCATATGAGTGGCATAACTATCTGTCATCCCAGAAATATAATCTGTAACCTTCATATAAGAATGATATAAATTGTCTCTTTCCTTGGGAGCATTAATTCCCATCATACTTAAAGCTCGATTAGTTCTATATGATAACTCTTTTTTCCCAGATACTCTTTCCTTTACAGCTTGACAAAAAACACTCAATAACGTCCCAATTGTTGTATAAGAACCAATTTCTAATTCAATTTTTCGAGGATGATTAAAAATCTTCTTAGAAGCTATGGCCTTGGCAGAGTTTAATGGCTTTTTAACAGAATCATCACAATAATTGATTAATTCACCTTCTAAATTACCATTCATGATGCTGTCATACTTATCAAAAAATGCTTCTACTACTGTATCTATTGCTTTTCCAATTGCCTTTCCTCTCAAAAAAGACATTTTTCTACGATTTGATCGGTTAGAACCCATAATTTTATCAAATGAAGGCTCATCCTTACAAAGAGGGGTGAGTATCTCTTCAATTTCGTTGAATGTTAATATCCCAATTTCATGAGCATCTTCAAGATCAAGTATTCTATAACAAATATCATCTGCCGCTTCGACTAAGAAAGCTAATGGATGCCTAGCCCACTTTAGGGTATCTTTTCTTATTAAGCCTAAAGTACTAGCTACGTCTTCTAAAATGTCCTTTTCTCCCCAAAAGGCTGAGAATTTTTTTTCATGTTTGGTTTCTCTAGATGTCCAAGGATATTTTAAAAAAGCACCTAAGGTAGCATAAGTAAGACGCATGCCACCCTTGTACCAGTTATATTCCAATTTTGTTATTACCCTAAAACCTTGAGCATTGCCTTCAAAATGAGTGAAATCATCTTTTTCATTGTCATCAAGATCTGATAAATACCTCGATACATGTTCTGGCTGTCTAAACCAATTTTTTATCGCATCTTCCCCAGCATGCCCAAATGGGGGATTTCCAATATCATGTGCAAGACATGCTGCTTGGACTATTTGGCCAATTTCATATGGAGAAACATTTTTAGGTAGTTCGTC
Organism: uncultured Desulfobacteraceae bacterium; assembly: GCA_964451355.1. Taxonomy (GTDB): domain Bacteria; phylum Desulfobacterota; class Desulfobacteria; order Desulfobacterales; family Desulfosalsimonadaceae; genus CAYVIE01. The sequence continues at coordinate 16,057 of CAYVIE010000055.1, read as the reverse complement.
TTTCAATTTTTTCCCAACTTTTATCCCTAACGTTCTACCCACACTCGCTACTTCCAAACTATGAGTCAGTCGAGTATGCACATGATCATTTTGTGCCAAAGGATGTACTTGCGTCTTTTTCCCTAACCTTCTAAAAGATGAAGAAAAAATAATTCTATCACAATCTTTATGAAAATGACTCCTCCCGAATTCAGCCTCTTGACTATTAAGGCCAAATCTTATTGCAGACAAAAGTTTATTCCACTCCATAAGTCCCCCCCATTAATATGCACAACGGGGCTCGCGGCTGAGGTGCGGAGCTTTAGGTAAGCTTGCTTGCCTAAAGCTCCGCACCTCAGCCGCGTGTTCGACCGCCGCAGGCGGGCGGACACGCGGTAATGGCCGCGAGCCCCGTTCGCCACGACCGCCTGCGGTCGTGGCGAACGATTAAGCTCACCCGCCGCTATGGAGCGCCAGCGGAATAGCGGTCGGGTGAAGCGCTTTGTTAGACCAGTAATAATCATTTTTTGTTTTTGCTCCATCCTGCCTGATTGCTCAGGATTTGCCTGAAAAAATACAACCCTTCAAAACTGCATTCATTTACCAAACTTTCATCTGCCATTTTTCCAACAGGCATAAACCCTGACCTTTGCCTTGGCGGCCAATATATTTTTGCCAACCAATCTAAATTGTGAGACTTTTCTGAAACATGCCTCTACAATTCAAAAAACGGCAATTCATTGATTCCTTTCTTACATCTCAAGCTGACTGAAAATATCACAACCCTGAACGAAAGACAATTTTCTGCGCCTTTTCAGGACAACGCATTCCGTTACAGGAAAAAGTTGCCTTTCATTCTGCCGACATTCATGCCAGCTTTTCAAAGAGCCTCACGCATAAGGAATAATACCTCAATTTTTTGTCAATTTTTCCATTTGCAATGACCTTTATCGAAAAGCCTCCAATAAAATCTCTTTTCTCTGTTCCTGTATTTGTTGGGGTATGGCAACAATCATCATTTTCAGGGTCTAACGGGGCTCGCGGCTGAGGTGCGTGGCCGAAGGCAAGCTTGCTTGCCGAAGGCCCGTCACCTCCAGCCGCGTGTTCGACCGCCGCAGGCGGGCGGACACGCGGTAATGGCCGCGAGCCCCGTTCGCCACGACCGCCTGCGGTCGTGGCGAACTTATTATTCTATACAAAATCTCCTTTTTCAAAGCTACTCCACGCAATTCCTGCAAAGGCTTTGCTATATCAACAGTATAATAACTTTCCTAACCTATTGATGTCAATGGATAAATCATAAAAAATATTAATGAATAAGTTTTTTTCTGATTAACATAACACAGAATATACGTGTTTATGGAGATTGTATATAATCAGGAAGTTTGATATGGTTATGGAAATAAAATCCTGTATTAATACGTAAAGTTGGGTAAAATTTTGTGGTCATAAGGATACGGCCAGGCTTTTGGCATACGGGTGTTGACTGTATCAGCGGTTTGGATGGCTGCTTTGAATGGCGGCAATGTTTTTTGGTGAGAAAAGGCCATTGGTATTTGTATCATAACTTTTTAAAAATATAATGATTCCTTATGGGAAACCTGATGTTTCCCCTCATGGATATAAGAGCTATAATGCAAAAAGGCGTTTTGGTGGTATTTTTCCGCGGCTGTCTGGAATGTCATCATTGGATAAGTTTTTGTATCGATTCAATAATGGATGCTGCCTCGTTTATGATTTCATTGATGACATCTTTTACGCTCTTGATTTCGCGTATGGCTCCCGCGATCTGGCCGCAGTAGACAGTCCCTTCAACGCAGTCTCCCTCCACGAATGCGGACATGGACCTCCCCCCGCCGATCAGTTCGAGCAGTTTTTCCGGCGGTGTGCCTTTTCGTTCTTCTTCCAGGATCCTTTGTGTCAATGCGTTTTTAATGGCGCGGGTCGGTCCGATGGTTGTTCTCCCGGTGATGCAGGTGCCGTTATCATCTAGGCGCAGCACTGCATCCTTTACGTTGGGATGCGCTGCAGACTCATAAGTGGCCATGAACCTGGTTCCGATCTGCACACCCTTTGCTCCCAGGGCCAATGCAGCCACGAATCCCCTTGCGTCTGCTATGCCTCCCGCGCTTACAACCGGGGTTTTTACGGCTTGCACCACCTGGGGAGTCAGGGCCATGGTGGTGATCTCGTCGAACCCGTTGTGTCCTCCCGCTTCAAACCCTTCGGCCACTATGATATCCACACCTGCTTCCTCGCATTTCATGGCGAACTTAACGCTGGATACCACGTGGATCACTTTCATCCCCTTGTCTTTTATGTAGGATGTATACTTTTTGGGGCTTCCAGACGAGGTCGAGATTACGGATGCGCCTTGGGCCGCGGCTGCATCGATCATCTCTACGGCGTCGGGCCGTAACAGGGGGATATTGATGCCAAAGGGTTCGGCTGTTTTCATCCTGACTTTCCCGCACTCGGTCTCGATTTCTTCGATGGTCATTCCACCGGCGCCGATGAGCCCAAGGCCTCCAGCTTCTGACACGGCAGCCGCAAGTTCGGACCGGCCGATCCAGACCATGCCGCCGAGAATGATCGGGTAATCGATACCCAATATTTCACAGATTTCTGTTTTAAACATATCTTCCTCGCATGTTATTGTTGGTTGATTGACAGGTGGCGCCCTGTGCTCCGGTATTGACTTTTTGGCCGTCGATTCCGGCTTTACCGTGAAAACATGTCAGGACACTGGTGGTATGGCTGTTTTTACCACGGCTACAGAGGTGTTTTCACGGTAAAGAAAATTCAGAATAAGATCGTGCAAAAGCAGGCCAAAGCGAAAAGAGACGCCATGAGCATAAGACCGCAGGCAAGCTTGATGTGGTACGGGCCTGGTTCTGCCGAGAAGCTTGTTCCTATGACAGGTGCGTCAATCTTTTTGCCGTTGTAGATACATGGCCCGCCGAGCCTTACGCCCAGTGCCCCGGCAAATGCGGCTTCGGGATATCCGGAGTTGGGGCTGGCATGGTTTCTCGCATCGGCCAGGACCGTTTTCAAAACCTGCTTTCCGCGTCTGGCAAGCATATGGGCCGCTAAGGCCGTGAATACCGCCGAGAGCCTGGCTGGCGCCCAGTTCAGTAAATCATCGATTTTTGCCGCTCCCTTGCCGAACTTGTAGTATTTTTCATTCTTGTAGCCTATCATGGAATCAAATGTATTTGCCGCCCTGTATGCCATGGCGGCAGGTGCGCCGCAGAGGAACGCGAAAAACAGAGGGGCGATCACCCCGTCGGAGAGGTTTTCCGCGACAGATTCCACAGCCGCCCGGGAAACTCCGGCTTTGTCCAGGTTGGCTGTCTCTCTTCCGACTATCATGGAAACTGCCTTTCTCGCAGCGCAGATATCGCCGTTCGAAAGGGGGGTGTAAACGTTCATGGCCGCATCCATGAGCGCCCGGGGAGCAATCGCAAAATAGATCACAGCCGTTTTTGCTGCAATCGCCCAAGGCGTGCCCAGGAAACCGGCGGCCATGATCACCAGCCAGGATACAAGCCAGGCGCAAAATATCCCTGAAAGCGCAAATATCGTTCCTGATAGTACCTCGTCTATGGGGAGTCTTCTGAAAAAGGGTTCCCAGGTGTCTATCCCTCTTCCCATGAGCCTTACCGGGTGTACATAAAAATCCGGGTCTCCCGCTGCAAGGTCGAGCGCGAAAGCTGCCGCCATTGGTATCCAGGCTGAATCGGTCATATTTCCTCCCGGGTTTTTGCTCCCTCAAGCAATTTTTTCAAAGATGATACAAGAAGCTTGTTCTGATCGGGCTTTTTGATCGAGAACCTGAAATATCCGGCATCCAGCCCGGTGAAGTTTGCACAGTCCCTGATGAGTATCCCTTGCTCAAGGAGTTTTTGTTTTATTGCGGCCGCAGTTGTCCGGGTATATATACCGCGGTCGATTTCACACAGGATAAACGGTACTCCTCCGCAAAAATACCTGATTCCTTCTATACTGTCGAGGCATGCCGCTGTTTTTGAAATCTCTGTTGCAATAAATTTCCGGGTCCTTTCCATGAAGGATTTTGTTTTAGACAGGTCGGCGCATATATAGGTTATGGCGTCGCATGTTATGGACCCGATACTCCAAGGCGGGGTATTCCTGCAAACAAGTTTTACCAGCTGTTTCGGGCCGCACAGAAAGCCGGCCCGGAGGCCGGGTATGGCAAATATCTTTGAAAAGGAGACAAGCACACAGATGTTATTTGCCTGGCTGCCGGCAGCCAGGCTTGAGCCGCCTGCCTCCATTGAAAAGGGAAGATACGATTCATCTATGATAAAGAAGGTCTTCGGAAATGCCCGGGCCGCTTTATCTATCATGGACAGGTCCCAGAACGTGGCTGTGGGGTTATTGGGGTTGCATAAAAAGACCGCGTCTGAATCCCGGGCCGCCGTGATCAAAAGATCATAGTCAGGCGCAAAGCCGTTGCCCGAATCGAGCACGAAGTGTTTTACGCCAACACCTGCAAGCCTGCAGGAATCCTCATAGTCCGCGTAGGTAGGCGATATTATCGCGGCTTTCCTGATCCCGAGCAGGCGGGGAAGTATGTTTATGAAATATGCCGTGCCCGGTCCTGCAACGATCTGTTCTTTTTTTGCTCCTATCAGTTTTGCAGCATCCGATGCAACGGCCATAGGGTCGGCCTCAGGCAGCCTCGTCACGTTTGTTATAAGGTCGGCAAGGTATGGCAGGAGCCCTGGCAGCGGGCCAAGAGGGTTTATGTTGCTGCTCATGTCTGTGATCTGTTCCGGCCGGCATTTAAGCTGCCGTGCTGCTTCCCATATGTCTCCTCCATGGCCGGTAATCATAGCGCAGTACCTCCTGCGGCTGCCGCGCAGAAAAGAAGTGTCTCGGTGATTTCTGTCATTGCGCCGAGCATGTCGCCTGTTATACAGCCAAGCCTTGTCTGGTAGATAAAAATTATTCCGGCGCATGATGCAAAAAAGGCCAAAGGGAGGATAAGCCCTGCTATCCCCGCGCCGATGGCCCAGCCGGCAACAGGCAGAACCAGGCAAATACCTATACCTGTAAATGAACCCCGTGAAAGGGGCGATTCGAAGAACCCTTTACCGGTTCCATTATCCCTGCCATAGGGGAGAAAGCGCATTCCAATGAGCATGGAAGATCTGGACAGGCCGGGTATTACTGCGAGCAGCAGCCACCTTGCCGCTGGATTTCCTGGAGAAACATAGGGAATCGCAGCCCATTTGAGCATGATGACACAGATTATGGCGACCGTCCCCATCGCCCCTATCCTTGAATCTTTCATGACAGCCAGGGCCTTTTTTTTCGAGTGGGAAACGTAAAGGCCGTCTGCAGTATCGCCAAGGCCGTCCATATGGAGCGCGCCAGTGATGATGATCAAAAAGAGAGTGTCGAGAGCCCCGCATACAGAAGGGGGCCAGACCAGGCAAAACAGGGAATCGGCAAATGCGAGGAGGCTGCCTATAAAAAGTCCGCACACCGGGAACCAAGGGGCCATTCGTTCAGGTTCATAGGGCGGGTTGCCCGGGACAGGAAGAATGGTGAGAAATCTGATACAAGATAGAAACGGGGCCGCTTCTTTTATGATACGCCTGGAAAAATACATGTCAGCAACCTTGATGCAATCGTATAAAGTCGAAATTTAGTTCTGAAAAAATGATTCAATCCTATTAAAAATTCGTGTGACGGCTTTGTAAAAAGCTCTGTATGCAAGGCGTCGCGAGCCGGGAAGGGGCGAGGCGTACTAAGAGTACGTTGAGCCGCTTTCCGGCGAAGCGCAACGCAGCAGACGGACTTTTTACAAAGCCGTCAGCCTTGGTTATCCATTGAAAACAGTGACATGGACTTTGCGCTTACGCGGGCGGATATCATGGTTGATGACTACAACCTGCTGCCATTGACCAAGAAGGAGCCTGCCGCGTTCCAACGGTATGACCAGGCCGGGCCCTATGAGTGCCGCCTGAACGTGACTGTGCCCGTTTCCATCATGCCATGCCTCTTCATGGGCATAGCCGCGGCCCGGCGGGGCGAGTTCGTTCACGGCCCGGGCAAGGTCCGATACTGCGCCGGGTTCGTATTCTATGGTTGTCACCGATCCAGTGGATCCCGAAACAAAGATGGAAACAAGGCCTGTATCAATCCCGCCCCGGCTGACCACGCTATGGACTTGGGCGGTGATATCCCGTATATCGACCCCTTGGTTCATTTCGATCTCGATGGTTTCCCTGTATTGCGCCATATTTCAGGCTCTCCTTTGGTGCTGATTATCCGTCTTCCCTGGTGTTTCCCGGTAATGATACGCAGGCAATACCACATGAAAGCACGGGCTTCAAACCAAATGGACGCGTTCCATGCGCCGGGCCATGCCGATTGATGGCGATTCATGGATTAACTAAAGATTCCTTGACTGTTTGGGGTTAGTTGCCTAAAAATCAAAAAAATATACTTTAAGCCTCAGGGTGGTAAGAATGCATGTCCGGCAAGTCCGGTGAAATGCGTGTGATAAAGTAAGAAAAGGAGATATATTAATGAGTTATACATTTGCCCTGGCCGGAAAAGGTGGTACGGGCAAGACCACCATGGCCGGGATGCTCATAAGGTACCTGGTCAAGACCGGCAGGTCACCCATACTTGCCGTGGATGCAGATCCGAATGCGAACCTCAACGAGGTTCTTGGAGTAGAGGTAAAAGAGACTCTCGGGGATGCAAGGGAAGACATGAAAAAGGGGAAAGTCCCTCCCGGTATGACCAAGGATGTCTTCATGTCCATGAGGATGGAGGAGGCTGTCATAGAGACAGGTGAATACGACCTGGTGGTGATGGGCCAGCCCGAGGGAGCCGGATGTTACTGTGCGGCCAACACCATATTGACCAACCTGCTTGATAGGCTTGCCGATAATTATCCGTTTATTGTCATAGACAATGAGGCCGGCATGGAGCATATAAGCAGGATGACCACAAAGAATGTTGATCTTTTGATGATCGTGTCTGATCCGTCGTTTCGGGGGATCCAGGCGGCGATCCGCATCCACGAGCTTGCCGGACGGCTGCATATCGGAGTGAAACGAAGCGTTTTGATCATCAACCAGGCAAAGGATGAACCTGATCCGGAAACATTGAAAAAGGTAGAAGAGGCTGGTCTTGAGTTTGCCGGATTCGTTCCTGAAGACAAGCTCATATACGAATACGATTCCACCGGCAGGCCGACCATAGAGATACCTGAGGATTCCGCCGTGGTACGGGCCGCTTTTGATATCTTTGCAAGGCTCATGGGAGATGAAGCAGGAAACCGTAAAATGCGGGCCGTATAAAGAACTGTTTATATACTACCTTTCAGGAAGCATCCGCGGCAATGAACCTTCAGGTGATACTTCCTACATAGGGGCCTGGGAAGAAGGCGGTGTCACATTTCTTTTTTTTACAGAGCCCAGGGACAAGATGGTCGAAAGGTTGTGTGAATCAGCGCCTGGGCTCGCCGTGGCGGGCCGCTACGAGATGCCCTATGAGGACTGGCACGGGACAGAGATAAAACCTTTTTATGCTGGTGGCTTTTTTGTAGTGCCGCCGTGGCTCTCTGGCGGCAAGGGGGAGGGGAGGAAAATAATCCTTGATCCGGGCGTTGTTTTCGGGGCGGGAAACCATCCCACGACCCGCGATTGCCTCGAGGCTATCTCAATGGTTTTTGCAAACGATTCCCCTGCCTCTGCCGTCGATCTCGGGACCGGGACAGGCATATTGGCGCTGGCTGCCGCTGTATCAGGATGTTCGAGGGTCATAGCCGTTGATCTTCTCATGCTTTCGGCCAGGACAGCGTTGGAGAATTTTCGTGTAAACGGCCTTTTGGATAAGATACTTCCTGTATGCGGCCGTGCCGAAGATTTTGTCCCGGTACAGGCGGATCTGCTTATGGCTAACATCCCATACGAGGTAATGCGATACATTGTTCAAGCTCCTGGTTTTGACCGGAAAAAATGGGTGGTCCTTTCAGGGCTGTTGCGTACAGGGGCGAAAATGATCGAAGAGCGCCTTTCACGGATGGGGGCCAGACTGGTAAGGCGCTGGTGCGTTGAAGGAACATGGCATACTTTTTTGTACCGTTTTGGATAATGAACCGGCCGGGGCCGCCTTTGCTGATTTTTATGCTTTTGTAAAACCTCCGGGAACTTTATTGAAAATAGAGTCAACGGCTTTGTAAAAAGCTCTGTATGCAAGGCGTCGCGAATCTGGAAGGGGCGAGGGCGTAGTGAAAGTACGTTGAGCCATTTTCCGGCGAAGCGCAACGCGGCAGACTGACTTTTACCGTGAAAACTCATGCAGTGCCGGGGAGAAAAAACGCCCTTGTTTTCATGTGCGGGGGTGATTGCTGCTAATCATGAAAGTTTACGAAGCCGTCAAAGTTGTTTGAATTGTCTATATTCTGGTGTTATTGTTGAATTGCGGTTGACAGAGAAAAACAGGGTTTAATGCCTTGCCGGCAGGGCAGAACTGAAAGCCTGGCGCAATACTGGAAAAAACCCTCAAGAATGTTAGAACTTTATGCATAGGGTCTCTCCCGTCACCGAAAAAATCCATGGAAAGGGGTAGTCCATGGAGATAATATGCTGGGGCTCCCGAGGCTCCATACCGGTATCAGGGCCGGAATATCAGAAATACGGCGGTGATACCACCTGCATCGAGATACGGTCCAAGGACGGCGACATTATAATCGTCGACGCAGGGACCGGCATCCGAAGGCTGGGCAACCGGATGATTGCTGAAAACCGCACGACCTTCAATTTCATCTTCACCCATTCCCACTGGGACCACCTCATGGGGTTTCCTTTTTTCAAACCCCTTTACAACGAGGAATCCGAGATCAGGATGCACAGGTGTCCTTTCCCTGGGAAATACGTTGAATCCATCGTTACAAAGCTGATGCGCCCGCCTCATTTCCCGGTACGCTATTCTGACCTGACCGCAACCGTTATATACCGCAAGGGTTGCCCTGAATCGTTCCAGATAGGCTCCATAGAGATAACACCTATAGCGCTGTCCCATCCCAACGGAGGGTGTGGATACAGGTTCGAGGAGGACGGGAAGAGTTTTGTTTTTCTTACGGATAACGAGCTGGGTTTCATTCATCCGGGCGGGTTGACATACAAGCACTATGTGCGTTTCTGCAGCGGGGCGGATCTCTTGTTTCACGATGCTGAATACCTGCCCGAGGAGTACAAGATGAGCATCGAGTGGGGACATTCCACATATACCGATGCGTTGCGTCTTGCCATGGATGCCGGTGTGAGCAAGCTTGGGTTGTTTCATTTGAATCAGGAGCGAACAGACGACGCCGTGGATGCCATTGTTGAAGAATGTCGCGAGATAATAGCAAAAAGCGGCCAGAATATGGAATGTTTTGCTGTCGCAAGGGACATGGGTTTCCGGCTTTCTCCTGAAACCGGGCAGGCAGTGCATACCATAGCTGGATGATTTCAAAAAAAAACAATGGATGCTCAAGATATGGGATCCGTAAAGCAAAAAGTACGTTGAGCCACTTTCCGGCGAAGTGCAACGCACCAGACAGGCTTTACCGTGAAAATACCTCCGGAGCCGGGGAGAAAAACAGCCCTGTTTTCATGCGCGGGGTTGATTGCTGCTGATCATGAAAGGTTACGAAGCCGTCATGGATGCAGAAGATATAGTGCCGGGAGTGAGCATAAGTAATATTGCAGGAGGTGATTTCAAGAATCATGAATGCTTCCAGAAACATCAACATGGATGATATAGAAAAAACAGCGCGGATTTTGCTGGACTCCAGGCATACCGTGGCCCTTACAGGCGCAGGTATATCGGTTGAAAGTGGTATCCCCCCGTTCCGTGGTCCAGGGAGCCTGTGGGAGAAATACGATCCCATGGAGTTCGCCCACATCGATTCCTTTTTGAGGGACCCGGAAAAGGTATGGAGGATATTTATTTCGGACATGAAAGACGTCCTGGCTTCAGCAAAACCCAACAAGGGACATCTCGGCCTGGCCCGCCTGGAAGAGATGGGGCTGCTGAAAACCGTTATCACGCAGAATATAGACGGGCTGCACCAGGCCGCCGGGAACAGCGATGTCATTGAATTCCACGGAACTTTTGCGTGGCTTTCCTGTCTTGAATGTAAAAGCAGGATAGAGACGGTCAAGGTGGATCTTTCGGCCATGCCTCCCAGGTGTCAATGCGGGGGGATATACAGGCCGGAATGTGTTTTTTTCGGCGAGATGATACCGCCGGAAGCGCTTTCACGCTCGCAGCAGGAGGCAAGGGCCTGTGACGTGATGCTGGTCATCGGGACTTCTGCCGTGGTGCAGCCGGCCGCCCTGATGCCGATCATAGCCAGGGAATCAGGGGCCAGGGTGATAGAGATCAACCCGGAGCCCACTCCCCTGACCGGCTCCACGAGCGAAATCCTGCTCCAGGGGCCTGCGGGGGAAGTCATGGATCTTTTGCTGGATGCCATTGAAAAGCTTCGCTGAATGTAACCGTTACCTGATCTGCCGGGTTGATGAATGCCTGGATTCGTGTTTTGATATAATCTACTGATAAAAATATTTTTTATGACAATGTATTATTTTCCGCCACGGATTCAGGGGAATGGATTCCACATATAGCCGCACCGAGCCGATAATACTGTTGAGCCTCGTTATTGCCGCGCTGGCAATCTCCTTGGTCTCGCCACATGATTACTTCACTTGGTTCCTGGAGACCGCCCCGGTCATTATCGGTATCCCGGTGCTGGTATTAACGTATGGGCGTTTCCCCCTGACCCCGCTTGCCTGCCGCTTGCTGTTTATACATGCGCTTATACTCATCATTGGCGGTCATTATACGTATGCCCGCGTCCCTTTCGGTTACATGCTCCAGGATTTTTTTGAGCTGTCAAGAAATCCTTATGACCGTATCGGGCATTTCGCCCAGGGATTTGTTCCTGCCATACTCGCAAGGGAGATAATCCGGCGCAAGCTTCCGGAGCTGAAACAGGGGTGGGTCTTCTTTTTCGTGGTCTGCTTCTGTCTATCTTTGAGCGCCTTTTACGAGCTGATTGAATGGTGGGCGGCCGTGGCGTTCGGTGATTCAGCCGAATCCTTTCTCGGCACCCAGGGAGATGTCTGGGATACGCAGTGGGACATGTTTCTCGCCCTTTGTGGCGCCCTGTGCGCTAATCTCTTCCTTTCAGGCATTCATGAAAACCAACTGAAGAAAACCGATTGAAAAAAAATCCTTGATGTTCAATTATTTCCCTTTCCATTGATCCCGTGTAATGCTGGATGATGGATTATTACGGATTCGTCTTTTGGATTATTCGGGTAATACTGCCCGGGAAAAATTCATAGGTGCGGAGTTTATCCCCGCCCGTTTCAGGCATGACAAAACCAACAAAGGCCGGAGATATGAAAGACAATAATAGCTGGATGCTTCCTGTGGAAGCCAAGCCGCCCGCTCTGGGCGATAACACCGCTGATACTGACAGAATATTGAATTTTCTTGCTTCGCAGCTTTCTGTGGACAGGGTTTCAGCCGGGCTTTCCATCTGCAAGGTCCTGCCGGGGCGCTTGCGGGAACTTGGCTATTCCGGCAGGGCTCTTGTCTTTGGGGCCTACGGCAGGTGGGATCTATTGGAATTTTTTCCGCCTGGCGGACCATCCTCAAAGATTGATGCTGCTGGTCTTGCTGTTGATCTGGGCACAACCAGGATAGTCATGCGCCTTATAGATCTTGAGACCGGCGCAACATTGGGGCAAAGCGCCTTGGACAATCCCCAGGCGGCAGTGGGCCCGGACATACTCACCAGGATCCATCATGCAGACAAGCCTGGAGGGCTCGAGGAGCTTCATTCAATGGTTGTTGCCGCAATCAGTGATCATGCGGCCCTGATGTGTGAATCAGCAGGGATAGAAAATCGCTGCGTAAGGCTTGTCGCAGTATCTGGCAACACCACTATGACGCATTTTTTCCTGGGCCTTCCTGCGAGATGGATCATAAGGGAGCCGTATATACCAGCGGTAAACAGGCCCGCCCCGGTGGCGGGGGCCGAAGTGGGGTTCAGCCTCAACCCGGATGCCGTGGTTTATCTTTTCCCCAACGTGGGCAGCTATTTCGGCGGGGATTTGCTCTCCGGCGCGTATTATGCGGGATTCCATGAAAGCGAAGAGATAGCCATGCTCATGGATGTTGGAACTAACGCCGAGGTATTGCTGGGAAACAAGGACTGGCTTGTTGCATGCGCGGGTGCGGCAGGTCCTGCCCTGGAAAGCGGAATGTCGGCTGTGGGCATGACAGCAGGTCCCGGTGTCATAGACCGGGTGACAATCGATCCGGAAACCAGGGAGATCTCATATCATACCATAGGCGACCAAAAGCCCAAGGGCTTTTGCGGTTCAGCCATGATCGATCTTGCAGCCCAGCTTTTCCTGGCCGGAATGATAGATTTCCGTGGAAAGCTTGTGCCAGGCGCATGCAGGGGGAGACTGATTGAAGAAGACGGAATCAGGAGTATAATAGTTGTCGATGGTGCGGATTCCGCCACGGGAAAGCCCCTTGCCATAAGCCAGGTTGAAGTCGACAGCCTGATCCGCTCCAAGGCCGCAATGTATACGATCCTGGAAACCATAACAGGGTATGTCGGTATAGAGTTTGCCGATATATCGAAGATTTACGTGGCAGGAACGTTCGGATCATTTATTGATCCTGAATCTGCTATCACCATCGGGATGATCCCTGATCTGCCCCGGGATCGCTTCAAAGTGCTTGGAAACAGCTCTCTTGAGGGGGCGGCCCGCCTTTTGTCAGACAGGCGCGGGCCGGATATCGTGGCCGGGCTTGCAGAGAAGATCACCTACATGGAGCTGAACGTGAACCAGGAATTCATGAACAGGTTTTCAGCGGCAAAGTTCCTGCCTCATACGGATCCGGACCGCTTCCCATCTGTACGCGCCAACCCCGGCCGGGGGTAAACCACTCCCGGCCGGTGGATTTTGTCCGGTTATTTTTAATCTTCCTGCTTTTGCGCCTTTTTCTTTGCAGCCTTGGAGGGTTTCAGTCTGTACTTGCCGTAAGTCTTTCTCCAGATTTTACCTCTTTTTGTCCTCCTGTCTCCTTTGCCCATTTTTTGCTCCTTTGCTGGTTTGCTATAATGAATTAATTATACTAATAATTTGTTTTAAAGAATTACAGGGGCCACAGGTTGTTTCCCCATATTTTTGCCCCTTCATACACGATCTTTTCATGAAAAATCAACCTTTTGCTTTTTTCTGTAACAAAGTCCCGGTGGGCTTGTTGGCAAAGGGAAGCTGGCTGGAGATCCGCAGGCTTGAACAAAGTCTTTTATTGTGAGATTATAGTATATGCTCAAAAAATATGTGTGGCTTCATGTATGATGGACTCGTAAACTTTTCATGATTAGCTGCAATCACCCCCGGGCATGAAAACAAGGCTGTTTTTCACCACGGCTATGGAGGAGTTTTCACGGTAAAGTCCATCAACCGGCCGAGGGCGGTTTAGCCCCGGCCGGGGGGTTTTCACGGTAAAGATGAAAGGAAACAGGCTGATGGAAGTGGAGAAGATCACGTACAGGCCCATAGGGATCATCAGAAGCGAACACAAGATAGCTCAGAAGACCCCGATACAGCCTGTATTTGCAAAAGGATGCAAAGGGACGGTCGAGGTTTTTCCCGAGTATGCCGACGGATTGGAAGGGATAGAAGGCTTTTCCCATATCTACCTGATCTATCACCTGGACAGGGCAGGTGCTTTCAGGCTCAGGGTAACCCCTTTTCTTCATGACACCGAATGCGGGCTTTTTGCCACCAGGGCGCCTTGCAGACCCAATCCCATAGGGTTGAGCATCGTGGAGCTGACAGAACGCCGGGGAAACATACTTTACATTGACGGTGCAGATATCCTGGATGAAACTCCCTTGCTCGATATAAAGCCATATACCGCCAGGTTTGATTGTATCGAGAATACGAAAAACGGGTGGCAGGACGAAATAGATGAAGAAACAGCAAAAAGGCGCGGCAGGAGGGGATATACTGGCAAATGAGAACATATCTTGACTGTATTCCTTGTTTCATCAGGCAGACAATAGATGCATGCCGGATGGTCAGCAAAGATTCTTCCTTGCACGAGAAGGTTGTGCGCAAGGTATTGGAGGAAGCCTCTTTAATGGAATTCAACACGCCTCCCCCGGTCATGGGACAGAAGATCCACCGCTGGATCCGTGAAGCAACGGGAATAAGCGATCCTTACAAGGAGGCCAAGCAGAGACAAAACAGCCTTGCCCTTGATTGTTACAAAGATATGCTAGCCTTGGTGGAGACATCGGCAGACCCACTTCTTACGGCAGTTCGCCTTGCCATTGCCGGAAACGTGATCGACATGGGCGTGGGTGCGGTAATAACCGGAGATGACGTGAAAAGGGCGGTGAGGCAGGCATTGGCCGAGCCGTTTTCAGGTGATGTGGACGGGTTTGTGGAAATGCAGAAACGCGCCGGAACCATTTGCTATATTGCCGACAATGCGGGTGAGATCGTATTTGACAGGATACTGATCGAGAAGTTGGGCCCTCAAAGGGTTCTGGTTGTGGTGAGGGCAGGACCCGTAATAAATGATGCCACCCTGGAAGATGCCAAAACCGTAGGCCTTGACCGTATCGCCAAAGTGATCCACAGCGGGTCTGATGCACCTGGGATCATTCTTTCCGACTGCGCCGAAGAGTTCAAAAAGCGTTTCTACGCCGCTGACATGGTTATAGCAAAAGGCCAGGGTAATTACGAAACACTAAGCGATGTGGACAGGGATATATTTTTCCTGTTCAAGGCCAAATGTGATGTTGTCGCCTCACATGCAAACGTGAGGCCCGGGTGCCAGGTCATGATCCATCATCGCCCGGATGATACATCCATATGAAACCATAAACTTTAATGATTAGCCGCAATTCCGCCCACATATGAGAACATGGCTGTTTTCACCCGGGCGCCGGAGGCGTGTTCACGGTAGACCGGTAAATCACCCTGGTATTTTCCGGTGACCCGTTTCATGCTCTGCCGCGCTCCCAGAAGAGGACGGGGTTGATCTGGTACCATGAAAGCCCGGTGATGGTTGAACCGCGCGGATGCGGACTGATCACCCCGAGGATCCCGGCGTTGTCGATCAGGTCGTGCAGATGGACCGGAAACGGGATACTGCGCGCCACAGCCGCGATAAGCCCGGCTTCCACAAGGGTTTGCTTCGCATGTCCAATAAGAGCTGAAAAGAGCATGGTTGCAGATTCCTCCTCGCCCGGAAAGCAATCCTTCCATAGTCTGTTCAGGGAACCCAGGGAATCTAGCCTGCTTGTCTCAGCCGCGTCTGAAAGGAGGCGGCGGGCGATCCTCGGCATGAAGTATGTTTCTCCGGGAGCGCACGCGATAGGCCTTGCCTGCCATCCTGCACCCCTGCCGATATTGCACGGAAGCAAAGCCCGCTCATCGTAACATATGAGCAATGTTTCCTGCTTTGCTTCTTCCGGCAGGGGTATCTCTTCGTAGGATACGGTCTCATGCCCGAGCATGTATCCAAAAACTGATGCAAGGTTTTTTGCATCATCAGGCCTGAACCTGACCGATATGGCTGTATACAAGTTTTTTTCTCTTGTTTTGTTCATGCTGCCTTGTTGAGGTTTGGGTTTCAAGAAACAACATATTAGAGTCTTTGAAGATTTATCGGGTTTACTACTAAGCCTTCATGCTTAAAGCTGTCACCCCCGGATATGAAAACATGGCTGCCTTTTTCCCCGGTTTCGGAGGTGTTTTAACGGTAAAATCATATAACAAGCCCGATAGTGTATCAATGATTGCCGTCGGGATTGTCTGCAGGAATCCGGGCTCATCTGTATCAGCGCATAGTTGTTGTCAAATGCTGTTATTGATTTCCACAACACTTTTTGTATTTTTTGCCGCTGCCGCATGGGCAAGGTTCATTCCTGCCGATTTTTTTAGATATTGTGGGTTTTGACGGATTAAGCAACCTCTCCAGATCAGAAATA